>NZ_JBJPHU010000013.1:0-97163 GCF_052939515.1 Phormidesmis sp. 146-33 | reverse complement strand
ACAACTTCCCCTTGGACTTGGCTGCTGGGCAAGCGGCTCCTGTGGCCCTGTCTGCCCCGGCTATCAACGCTTAGTCTTGACCAGTGCTTGAGTTAGGTTAGTTTGAGAAGAGTCTTCCTGAGAGGGAAGGCTCTTTTCGCGTTTGAGGGTAATTGTGGATCTTTGTTGAACTAGAGACCTTAACTTTAATTTCGTCGGAGTTGGAATCTGGAAGAGTCGAGTCAAAAAGGGCGGAAATTCGACCGAACGGGCGTTGTTTGACGGTGACTTCTAAAAGGGAGTAACTTTCCCACCTAAAGCTTCAACGATCGCAGTGGTATTGGCAACCATCATTCTGACATAGGAGGCACCATTGCTGTCAGGAGCGCCGATCGAGTCTGAATATAATCGCTGCGTAGCTAGCTTCACGCCTGCTTCCTGTGCCACCGTTTGAATTAAGGTCGGGTTGATTGTAGTTTCTGCAAAAATAGCTGGTACGCCTGCCGCTTTAATGGTTTCTACTAGCTTTTGAACCGTTTGGGCACTGGGTTGCTCCTCGGTGCTGATGCCAATTAGCGTTCCTGCGATCGCCAACGAGTAGGCCTGCCCGTAATACTGAAAAGCGTCATGGGTCGTAACCAGTTTGCGCCTGTTGGGGGGAATGGTCTGAATCTGTTGAGTGATCCAGGTGTCGAGGCGTTTTAGCTCTGCAATAAGCCGATCAGCGTTTTGGGTAAAGCGATCGCGATCTTCTGGCTCCAGTTCAATCAACGTATCTCGAATCTTCTCTGCCATCCGAATTGAGTTTTGCACACTGCCCCAAACGTGGGGATCAGGAACTTTGCGCCCTTCTTTTTCTAGCTGCAATGACGGGACTACTTCTCCTACAGCCACCTGACGCGCATTACTGCCTGCGGCTTTCATCAATTTAATTAGCCCTGGCTCAAGGTTGTACCCGTTGTACAAAATTAAGTTTGCTTTCTCTAGAGCCACGCTGTCTGCTGGGACTGGCTCGTAGGTATGTGGGTCTGCTCCCGGTTTGAGAAGTCCGGTTAGCTGAATTTCGTCTTTGCCAATCTGAGCTGTTAAGTCAGCCAAAATTGTGCTGGTTGCAACCACTTGAGGTTTGCCTTGGGAAGTCGAGCGATCGCCGCTGGAAGCCGCACAGCTACTCAAAGTCAAGGTCAGCAGTATGGCTGTCAGGGTTGTTCTCAGTTGACTTTGCTTAGAAAAAGATTTCATAGAGTTTTCATTTTATGTCTTATTTTGTAGACCTTCGGGTGATTTGACCCGCATTTGGGAGGAGTCCGCAGAGCCTTGATGCCCTTTAAAGTTTTATTACTGACTGTCGAGTTTTGACCAATCCCTAAAGAAAGAAATAGTCACTAGCGAAACGCTGGAAGCTTTTGGAGAACAAGTACAACTGATACAAATCTTCACACTGTAACTTTCGGAAATCTTTTCACTTTTGGGATACTTTAAGTTTAGTAGCTTTCATATTTCTTTCATTTTTAGTTGATGCACTGGAGAATTTGTGATGCAGCTTGACACCTTTATGAATGATGCGACTCCTGATCCTCTGCCGCTGCACTTCCCGACTAGCGAGAAAAAACTTGCGCGATCGACCTCAGCCCCTTTGATTGTGCAGAATCTGAGCGTCAAATATCGTGCAGTAGATGCCTTGAAGAGTGTCAATTTCACAGTGCAGCCAGGTCGCCTTGTCGGAATCTTTGGGCCGAATGGCGCTGGAAAAAGTACCCTTGTCAAAGCAATGCTGGGGTTAATCCCTGCGGCCAGTGGCGAAGTTCTATATCAAGACAAACCGTTGGCAGAGCAACTCCATCAAGTCGCGTATGTTCCTCAGCGCAGTCAGATTGATTGGACTTATCCGGTGACTGTGTGGGATGTCGTGATGATGGGGCGAGTCAAGAAAACAGGGTGGTTTAATCGATTTTCGTCGGTCAGTCGGCGGGTGGCGATCGAGTCTCTTGCCCGCGTGGGAATGGATGCTTACAGAGACCGTCCCATTGGAGAACTATCGGGCGGACAGCAGCAGCGGGTGTTTCTAGCGCGATCGCTGGCTCAACAGGCAGACGTGTTTTGCTTTGACGAACCGTTTGTAGGAATTGACCAAAAAACGCAAAAGATTATTTTTGAAGTTTTTGAAGAACTCACCCAGGCTGGAAAAACCGTCCTCGTCGTCAACCATGATCTGGGCGAATCGATTACCCACTTTGATGAATTGCTGTTGTTAAATCAGACCTTAGTCGCAAGTGGTAAGCGTCAAGACGTTCTGACTCCAGAAAACTTAGAGCAGGCTTATGGGGGGCGTGTCATGTTCTTTTCGGGAGCCGCCGCCTAATGCACGCGCTAATTGAACCTTTGCAGTATGGCTTCATGCAGCGATCGCTGACCATTGCAATCTTGGTCGGGCTGATTTGTGCCATTGTTGGCAGCTATCTGATGGTGCAACGGTTAGCCCTTTTGGGAGACGCGATTAGTCACTCGGTTTTGCCAGGGTTGGCGATCGCGTTTCTGATCGGGGCAAATATTTTTGTAGGAGCCTTCATTGCGGGCGTTTTGAGTACTGTAGCGATCGCTTGGATTCGGGCCCGATCGCCGATTAAAGAAGATGCAGCAATGGGAATTGTGCTCTCGGCCTTTTTTGCCCTGGGAGTAACGTTAATTACGGTTATCCAAAAGGATAATAAAATCGACCTGAATCATTTTTTGTTTGGCAATATTCTGGGCGTTACTTCTAGTGAAGTCAGAGATACTGCAATTATTTCAGCGATCGTTCTGATTGTGGTGGTTGCCTTTTATAAAGAACTGTTGTTTTATACCTTTGATACTTTGGGCGCGCAGGCCGCTGGATTGCCCGTCAATTTGCTCAACCTCGGATTGATGGTGCTGATTGCCTTGACAATTGTAGCCAGCATGAAGGCCGTCGGCGTGGTGTTAGTGCTGTCTTTGTTGATCACTCCTGGCGCGACGGCTTATTTGTTGGTGAAACGGCTGCATTACGTCATGTTGTTGGGAGCCGCGATCGGGGTGATTGCTAGTGTAAGCGGCATGTATTTGAGTTATTTTTACAATTTGCCATCGGGGCCAGCGATTGTTCTAGTCGTATCAGGACTTTTCTTACTGGCGTTGCTCTTTAGTCCCCGTCATGGCGTGTTTACCTACCCACGCAGCAATTCTGGCTCATCACCTTTGCTTAAAGAGATTCGTGGCTTATTGAAAAGCAATCAATAAAGCAATCTTTACTAGTTGCGGTTGCTGGTTGTGACTTCTTTCATTTCCTCATCGGCTCCCGTTCCATTGTTTGAAGACGGCTCATACGAACCAGCGATCATTGCATCTTCAACCGCACGAGGAAGCTGAATGTCTACTGCGTTGATGACAGCGCCCAACAAGCGGTGATCGTCCGATTCGGTTAGGTGATCGATCGCTTCTGTCAAAATGCTTTCTTGAGTCGTTCCGGGACGGGTAACGATTACCATGCCATCACTATAAGGTTCTAGCAGCAGCGCATCATTACAGCGACTTAGAGAAGGACTGTCGAGAACTACCAAATCAAATCGTCCTCTCGAATCTTCGAGCAGTCGCCGCATCTCACTGGACTCCAAAATCGAGGCCGCTTGCCGCTGCGGCCCAGCACTGGGAACGATATAGAGATTTTCGACTTCAGGGGCCAGACGAATACACTCGCTGATCTGCCCGTAATAGCGCAACGGCTCGATTAAGCTATCTGGATCGGGCGCAATGCCTACATAGTCGGATCGAGACGGCGATCGTAAATCTGCTTCGATCAGCAAAGTGCGTTTTCCGGCTCTGGCGGAGGCGATCGCTAAGTTGTAGGCGGAGACGGTTTTACCTTCCTGGTCGATCGTGCTTGTGATTAGCACCATTCGGGCTTTGCCTTCTGCCAACCGCAGCTTGCTGCGAAACCGCTCGTAATATTCAACGTAAGGCGAATCTGACCTCAGCAAAACAGGGGAATCGTCAATTTGCCAGACCTTGACCAGCGGCAACGCTCCCAAAATGGTGACATCCCGTTGGCGAAGCGCCTCTCGCAGATCTTCTTCGGTGTAAAATTTGCCTTCTAGCGTATCCAGCAGGAAAATCAACCCGCCCCCAACCAGTAGCCCGACCAAACCGCCGATCGCCAACGTCACCGGAATGCTCTTGGGTGCTTTGACTTCGCTCGCTTTGACCGCAGGCGCTTGAGATAGACTCAGACTACTGACAGTTTCAGCTTCGGCGGCTCTTGCATCAACCAGCTTTGCTTGCATCTGATCATGAAGGGCTTTCTTGAGCTTTACCTGATCTTCTAGGCGAGTCCGCTCCAGTTGCTTATTAGGAATTGTTGAGTACTGTTGCCGAAGAGTTTGCTCCGATCGCACCGTGCCAATCAATTGCTGCTGTAGGCTTTCTTGCTGAGTCTTGAGGGCGACCAGGGTATTGGCAAGCTGTTGACGAGCTGGGTCGAGACTGCTATTTTGACGAACTGCCGTTAGGGGGGCTGCTCCTCCATCACCGCCAATCACCTCTTGCGCTCGCTTGCTCAACTCTTCTTCGTAGGCCTGCTGCTGCTTTTTGAGGGTGATGATAGTGGGGTGTTCTGGACGCAAATCTTTGCTGAGAACGGCTAACTGAGATTCGATTTGCTGAATTTGAGCACGAAGACCGCCGATGATCGGGTCAGCACTCAGAGCAGAAGAGGCATAAGCTTGATTGGGGTCGAGTCCTAACCGTTGCTCGATACTGGCAATCTGAGCATTCACACCTTGGAGTTGGAGTTGAAGCTGTCGCTGCTGAGTTTCGCTGCCCGTGATTGCACCAATCAAGCTACCATTTTGAGCCGCTAGCAGTTGAGGGCCTTCGGCTCGATCGTATCGCTCCAGAGATTGTTCGGCGAGTTGTAACTCTTGCCTAACTTTGGGCAGTCGCTGGTTGATGGAATCAATGACCGATCGCAGCCGTGCAGAATTGTTTAGTCGGCTTTGTTCGACCATGCGTTTGGTGTATTGGCTGACCACTTCGCTGGCTCGATTTGGCTCCCCATCCTTGTAGGAAACCACAACCTCGGCGGCTCCCGCTGCTTGCCCTCTGACCGCTTTGGGGACGTTGACATCCACTTTTGTCTTGCTGGCTAATTCACGCGGGTCAATGCCGACCTCTTTGCCCACCGCTTCGATGACTTCTCTCGGCATCAGCATGTCACTGGTTAGTGATTCGACTGGCTGACGAACTTCGGTGCTGATCGTTGAGAAACTAATGGGCGGACGGTTAGCTACCAGAGTTGCTTCTGCTTGATAGGTCGGAGAGGGTTCGGGTTGAGACACCACAACGCCCGCCGCAGCCATTCCTACCGCAACACCCACAGGAATAATCCATTTATAGCGGTCTACAGCTAGAAAGTAACGTTTGACGATGGGCGGAGTCATAACACCAGGGGGATGAAAAACAGGGTTTGTCGCGACCGATGAACGTGAAAAAGAAAGGGTGCTTTGATTGTAAGCTGAACAGTCTGGAAGCGGTGTTTTGAGAAGTTTGTTGTATCGATTTACCTCGTCTTGAGTCTAACGGTCTCTTCCGGTCGGGCCAAAGAGATTTGTGGCACTGTTGCCCAGTTCTCTAAAGAACAGCAAAAATCCCAGGACATCGCGAAAAGGCTGGGTAAAAACATTTAGCGCGTAGGTGATTCTTCCGACCAAGTTGCGACCGATCACAATGACGTCATTGTCTTCTAACGGAACGTTTTGCGCGAGATCACCTGTGAGGGCTTTTTTCCCATCTAATTCTTTTGTGACGGCTTTTTTGGTGTCTGGGTCAAATCGAATCAGGGCAATCCGACTCAGATTTGTGTTGTCAGGACTGGGGCCGATCGTCGCCAACGCATCCACAAACGTACTGCCCAAAGGCAGATCGAACTGCTGAAGTCTTCCGGTTACATAACTCAAGTAGCGGACGGTAATTTTACCTTTGCCCAGAGCAGATCGAGCGACTAATTCGCGATCGTAATCCTTTTCTGCGCCTGCTTCTAGTCTTGAAACCACCACCACATCCCCATCCTGCAAACGCACATCCGGCAGGGGAGTTCCATCTTTTAGCGGCTGTACCAGATCTAAACTCTCTTCTACCGCAGAGCCATCGTTGAGAGTGCGCCGAACTTTGACCGATCGCAAATCTGCCTTATTGGTGATTCCCCCGGCTGACAGCAGCGCCGAAGAAACTCTCGGTAATTGCAGGGCATATTGTCCCGGTCGCCCAACTTCTCCAGTCATCGTCACCAATACCGGACGTTGCCCCGTCAGCGCCAACAGCACAACTGGATTGATCACAAAGCGATCGACTCCCTGGCGCACCCGTTCTTGAGCCTGTTCGATCGTCAGTCCTTGAAGCCGAACTTTACCTAGCAAGGGCGTTGTGATGTTGCCTTCTTGATCGATCACCGCCTGAAAATTGAGATCCGGAAATCGCTGAACTACCACAGAAACCGTGTCTCCCGTTCCCAGACGATAGAGGTTAAATGAGCTATTGGGAATCGCGGCAGGTGTGGTAGGCACAGGAGCCACAGGCACCGTCGGAACGACCACAGGCGCAGTCGGAGCCTTGGCAGGGTTAACGGGTGCAGGAGTCGGAGCGGACAATTCACCGCGATCGCGTAGTCGTTGTCTGGCTTGTTCTACCAGTTCTAGAGAGGTTGGAGGGCGCTTTGGCTGGAGTGGCGGAGAAGGCTGTCCTGGGGTGGTAGAGGGTGGTAGAGGCGTTTGGCTCAGAGCCGCTTTTGGAGACGTGCCCGCAGCCCAAAACCACATCGCAAACGGCAGACTGGCGGTCATGGAGTGAATGCTGACCAGCGATAAAGCCGTTAATCTGACAGAGAAAACTTTGGACATAACAACACGATCGGGGGCATGAGGCGTGGATTAGAGAAATGGCGAATGAGGCGTAAGTTGTAAGTTTAGAGACGAATTAGAGACGGAGATCTTGGGTCATAGGTTATTCTTCAACCGTCATTCTGCTTTTCAGTGATGAGATTGATGAAGAATCTGTTCCCGGTGTGAGCAAGGCTCTCTGAGTTGAGGACATTGTATGCTTTGAGTACTGGATCGATGACTCAATAGGATGCATTCACCCGTCTAATTTGGCTTCAACACGTCTGCCATCAGCGTCGATTGTACGGTCTGAGCCAGTGACTCCACTTCAGTCCAGTGTTTTTGAATGTCATCAAGCGGGTCGATCGGCACCAGCACACTGACAGCAATCCAGGGAACGCGACGATTTTGCCACTGAGCGATGCGATCGGCAAAAAACCAGTGACTCGGAGCCGGGTGTCCTCCTTGAGAGGTGGCGTACCATTGCAGCACGGCGTAGGTCTGGTCAGCCGTCCATCCTCGGAAGAAATGGGCTGTCACCTGCGTGGGGGGAGTGGCGATTGTGAAGGTGACCTGTTTGGAGGAATCTGTCTTCCACCGCTGAAAGCCGTTGATGTCGCTCCATTCCACTTCGGGCTGCTCTCTCGGGCCCTTTTGCGTAAATAGCAGCAAGGTCGCTGTTTGATTGGCGCGGCTTATCTCCTGACTCAGCCACTTATGTTCGCCGATCTGTGGAGTTTTTTGTTGGACTATTTGCCAACCGGGTAAGGGCAGTCCGACTTCACGCAGGCTCCGCAACTTATTCAGGGTGACGACTTTGGGTGGCTCTGTCCAACGCCATTTTCCTGATAAGTAGCCTGGAACGGTTCCAATACCGACCAAAATCAATAACAGTAGCAGCAAAACGACCTTGGAGAGTTGAAGAGACACAGCCTTGCGAAGGGACATCATGAGGGGAAGATGGGTGGGGTAGAAATTAGTCAGATGCGTCAGGAAAGAAGCGATCGATCTGGTTAAGCAGAATGACCAGCAAGCCTAACATGCAGGCAGAATACACATCACCGCCCCAGCCTTCGTGGAGCCAACCAAACGCCTGATCATTCCCCGTGCCGTGAAAGTAAGTGAGCAGTGTGTTGCGGACGATGTTGGCGCTGACACTTATGACAACGGTACTGATCAAAAATAGGATGGAAAGGGGGCGCGATCGCAAAGCTCCCGTCCAATACAGCAACATCAGGCTCACATATAAACCGGTGAACAGCATCTTTAGTCCTGCACAATAGGGAGCAACTTCGACAATGCGCCCCCCGACTGAGAGGTAGATTTGCTCAACGGTAACATCCATCCCCAGTTGATTGAGAATGAAGCCTGCGGTTGCAGCGATGAAACTTTGTAGCGGTAAGGTGTAGGGCGCAATCAGGTAGGGAATCTCGGTCGGTGTCGCCAGAAAGACTAGAAGCAGCGCAAATCCCTGAAGCTTGAGACCAGGTAGACCTTTTAGCCACAGACAAATCCCGATCAACAGAACTGGGAGAGACAGATTAACAAAATCGGGTAGCCCACTTAGATAAAGCACACCCGCCAACAGTAACAAGATGGCTCCGGCAAACTTCCAGAGTCTTGGTCGCTCACCGTCGCCAATCCGCTGCCAGCGTTTGCGATTTGTCCAGATGATGTAGCCTGCAAAAGGTAGCCCAATTAAACCGTGGCTAAAGTATTCGTGTTCGATGCTAATGCTCTTTCGCAGCCAGCCATCACACCAGTGCAGCAAGAGTGGCGCATAGAGTAGCGTCAGCAATCCCCACAGGGCGAGGTCACTCCAGTAGCGATCGATGAGCGTTGGAGAGAGGCGAGCAGTTCGCATGGCGTTAAGCAGAAATTTTTAAAGACGAGGACGGAGATAACACGGTGTCGAGCGCAGTCACCACTTGATCAATTTGCGCCTTGGTCAACCCTGGATACATTGGCAGCGAGAGAATTTCTCGACAGAGGGTTTCTGCAACTGGAAAATCTCCTGATCGATAGCCCAAATTGACGAAGGCGGGCTGGAGATGGCAAGGCAGCGGGTAGTGAATTCCGGTTTGGATGCCCTGATGATTGAGTTTTTCCTGAATGGTTTCACGATCGACCTGACAGCCTACCTCTAACGCTCTGACGATATAAAGATGATAGACGTGCCCGCTACCAGACTGATTTTGAATTGGTAAAATACCCTGAGTTTGGAGTGGTCTAAGTTGAGCGTGGTACTGATCGGCAATGCGGCGGCGATCGCGGTTCCACTCTGCCAGGTAGGGCAGTTTCACCCCTAGGACGGCCGCCTGAATGGTATCCAAACGGCTGTTGGTTCCGTAGTCGGTATGAAAATATTTGCGCGGTGCCCCATAGTTGCGTAAGGCTCGCATCGTTTGAGCGATCGTTTCGTCTTTGGTGACGACCATTCCTCCATCGCCCATTGCCCCCAAATTTTTGCTGGGATAGAAACTAAAAGCCGCTGCCACCCCGATCGAGCCAGCCCGATAGCCTTCCCGTTCTGCCAGATGAGCCTGAGCCGCATCCTCAAAAATCAGCAGATCGTAAGTACTTGCCAAACCTAACAGCAGGGTTGGTGACACCATCTGCCCGTAAAGGTGGACGGGAACGATCGCACGAGTTTTGGGCGTGATCGCTTTCTCAGCCGCCACCAGATCGATCAGAGCCGTTTTTGCATCACAATCGACGAAAACTGGCGTGGCACCCGATCGCAACACTCCAATCAGCGTCGCCACAAACGTATTGGCTGGCAAAATGACCTCATCTCCGGCACCAATCCCGCAGGCTTGCAGACCGAGGGCGATCGCATCTGTGCCACAGGCGACCCCAATTCCATATTGCACGCCACAGGCCGCCGCAAAGTCTTGCTCAAACTCAGTTAACGCTTGACCCAGCACATAGTCGCCCCGGTTAAGAACTCCCTGAATCGCCTGCTCAATCTGAGCCTGGATCGGCTGATGTTGGGCAGTCAGGTCAACAAAAGGAATTGGATTTGGAACGCTACGCATAAGAAAGCTGCAAGAAAGGGACGATGACAACCCGATCGCTAAACGGGTCAAGCGCTTGATCTAGTGATGAGGGATCGAAAAGCAATTGAAGATGCTCGACGCTGAAGGGTCTGTAAAATCCATCCAGGAATCAGGTGAATTTTGACTTTTACCTCACCGTGAAAACCACTAGGTAAGGCACCGTGTACGTACAGAGAATCACACAGATTATGATTCCGACTTCAGAGTACCCACTGTTGAATACTTCACCTCAGATTTGAGAAATTTCTGGGAGAACAGCGATCGCACCAAACAATCTTTACAGATGAGCGATCGCTTAATAGGGGAAGCTAAAAGTTTGATGAAGCGCTCTTTTGGGTCACCAGGTTGGGGCAAATGGTTTTGCTGGCATGATCGACTGAAGGGGGTTCTTGCCAGTGAGTCAGTAGGGACTGCAATTCAGCTTTGCGGGTAGTGAGTTCTTGGATTTGGTGAGTAATGGCAGAAACCTTTTCCTCAATGTGATGTTTGACTTCGCCACAGGGAAGTTTGCCCTGATCATGCACTTTGAGAATATCTTTGATTTCGGTCAGACTCAGACCCAGCGATTGAGCGCGTTTGATAAAGGTCAGGCGATCGAACACTTCTGGGCGAAACAAGCGATAGCCCGTCTGCGATCGTCCCACCGTTGGAGTGAGTAGCTCAATCTCGTCGTAGTAGCGAATGGTTTTGATTGGCAGTCCGCTCGTCTCAGCAACTTCGCCAATTTTAAGGAGATCAGACGCGAGAGAAACCATCAGTTCACATCCCAAATAGGATACTAAAGGGTGAATTTCCCAGCAATGCTTCTCAAGCTAGGGAGTCGGCCGCTTTTTGGACACTGTAAGCGGTGGTAACGCGGCATGAGAAGACGCTGGCGGCAGCGCATAGACGGCTCCCCGCGCAGATGACTCAGGAGAACGGCGCTGTAACTGCCACCATCGAAGCGCCAGCGCAATTCCGACCGCACTTAAGCCAAAGACGACGAGAGAAGTGTTACTGTCGATCCCCCCGATCGCTACGTCCACGCTGCCCGCAATGATCACAAAGCCTGTAATCGGCTCCTTTTTGTAAACTGACTTCAACATACGCGACCAGATAGCATTCATATCATTACGCCTATACGCCGTTACTTCTTATTTTAAAGCGTCTGAATCTTCCTACGTGTTAACCACAAGATTAGATCCTTAGCTCAGAGAACTCACTTTAGAGTTTGTCAAGATTATAAGCAAAATTACAGAAAAGCTTCTCAGTTAGAACTGCTGAAGATTTAGGCGTGAATACAACCCTGAATACAACCCTGAATACAACAAAGGGCAGAGTTTCCCCCGCCCGATCGCTGCTTAGATTTACAGAATTCTGAGCGCTACAGAAGTCCTAGCCAGGAGAGTACGCCTTGACCTGTGACATATTCGACCACAAGCGCGGCCACAAAACCAATCATAGCTGCTCGACCGTTGAGCCGCTCTGCGTAATCGTTGAAGCCAAACTTGGGTTCTTGAACTTTGGGAGTGGTGGGTGTAGAAGTCATCGTTGCGGCCTCGCAGTTAAGTAAGAAAAGTTGAGAGTTTAGGTAAAGAATAAATGGGTTGAGCCAGCTTTCTTTACAATTCTTTACCCTGACAGCTTCATTGTAAGCAGATCTGCGAGATTCTGCACAGATCCCGCCACAAGGGTAACTGTTAACTGAGAAGCCCAGCTTTAAGCTAGAAAGAAATGCGATCGACACAGAGGTCAACATGCAAATCGGAGTGCCCAAGGAAACCAAAGATCAGGAATTTCGCGTGGGGTTGAGTCCTAGTAGTGTGCGGGTGTTGGTAGAGCAGGGCCACTCTGTTTTTGTGGAGACAAAGGCTGGAGACGGGTCGGGCTTTACGGATGCAGACTATCTCCAATCGGGTGCCCAGATTGCCCAAAGTGCCTCAGAGATCTGGAATCGAGAATTAGTGGTCAAAGTCAAAGAGCCTTTAGCTACGGAATATCAGTATCTCCAAAAAGGACAGCTTCTCTTTACTTATCTGCATCTGGCGGCTAACCGTCCGCTAACAGAGCATTTGATCGACTGCGGGGTCAGCGCGATCGCCTACGAAACGGTAGAACTGTCCGATCGACGGTTGCCTTTACTCACGCCCATGAGCATTATTGCGGGGCGGTTGTCGGTACAGTTTGGGGCAAGATTTTTGGAGCGGCAGCAGGGCGGACGAGGCGTGCTTTTGGGAGGCGTACCGGGAGTGAAACCTGGGAAGGTCGTGATTTTGGGTGGCGGTATCGTGGGGACTGAGGCAGCTCGGATGGCGATCGGCATGGGTGCCCAGGTGAGCATTTTAGAATTGAGCGTCGATCGCTTGTCTTATTTAGAAACGCTGTTTGGGTCGAGGGTTGAGCTGCTTTACAGCAGTTCGAGCCAGATTGAGGCGATCGTTCCTCAAGCCGATTTGCTGATTGGGGCGGTGCTGATTCCTGGGCGACGGGCCCCAACCTTGGTGTCGCGTGATCTCGTAAGCAAAATGCGTCCCGGTTCTGTGATTGTCGATGTGGCGGTGGATCAAGGCGGCTGTATCGAAACGGTCAGACCGACATCTCATACTCAACCGACCTATGTCGAAGCGGGGGTCGTCCATTATGGGGTGCCCAATATGCCGGGGGCCGTGCCCTGGACAGCGACTCAGGCGCTCAACAACAGTACGCTTCCCTATGTCTTAAAGCTGGCTACGGATGGATTAGGAGCATTGGGCAAGGATGAAACATTAGCCAAAGGGTTGAATGTGCAGAATCATCAGTTGATTCATCCTGCTGTTCGAGATGTGTTTCCAGATTTGGGATGAGCGCAAGATGAATTGACCCTTCCTGCTTCTCACTCTCCTTTGACCTCTGCTTTGTGTTTAGGAAAAGTGTGAAGTAAACTACCAAAACACAGCAATATTAATCACAAATACAATCAGTTTGAGCGGAGAAATTCCTTGAATTAACTCATAGATTTCGAGAGGAATGCTAATTCCAACCAGCAGCAAAACAAGAATGTGGGCCCAACGTTTCTCAAACCATAAGCCCACAGCTTCGATCGCCGTCACACTCGTCTAGATAGCCGTCCCGATCGCGCTAAATCGCAGCGTATTTGGAGTAAAGTCAAGAACCTTTTCTAGAAGCCAGCGAATGATTCTAGATTTGCCCTCCAGTTCATAGGATTCGGCAAAATCTTGCAGTCCTTTCGCCTTCTCAATCATAGGTCTGCTCAGGTGTAGATTCATTTTGCAAAACTGTAGCCCCATTCATCATTCAAACCCCGACATTGGTTAATGTTACCTACAAATGTTTTATGATGTGACGCGCAGGATGTTCAGCCGTTTCACATTTTAGATAAGACGCTCATGGCACAGCAGTATCGCATCACGCTTCTCCCTGGCGATGGGATTGGCCCCGAAATTATGGCGATCGCCGTCAATGTTCTCAAGGTTGTTGGTGAACAATTTGACTTCACTTTTAAGTTTCAAGAAGCTCTGATTGGTGGGGCTGCGATCGACGCAACAGGTCAACCTTTGCCCCCCGAAACGCTGGAAGCTTGCAAAAATAGTGATGCCGTATTGTTGGCTGCGATCGGCGGCTACAAATGGGATACGCTGCCTCGTGATCTGCGCCCTGAAACAGGATTGCTGGGGCTGCGATCGGGCTTAAAGTTATTCGCGAATCTGCGTCCTGCAACCATTTTGCCTCAATTAATTGACGCTTCGACGCTAAAGCGGGAAGTCGTTGAGGGCGTGGACATGATGGTGGTACGCGAACTGACTGGCGGCGTGTATTTTGGACAACCCAGAGGCATTTTCACCACCGAAACCGGGGAGAAACGCGGGGTGAATACAATGGCGTACACCGAATCGGAAATCGATCGCATCGGCAGAGTCGCGTTTGAAACGGCTCGCAAACGAGGGAAGAAACTTTGCTCTGTAGATAAGTCAAATGTTTTGGAAGTGTCTCAACTCTGGCGCGATCGCATCACCGAGTTATCCAAAGACTATTCTGATGTAGAACTTTCACATTTATATGTAGACAACGCCGCCATGCAATTGGTCAGGAATCCTAAACAGTTTGATACGATCGTAACGAGCAATCTGTTTGGTGACATTCTCTCAGATGCGGCGGCGATGCTGACAGGCAGTATTGGAATGTTGCCTTCTGCAAGTTTGGGCAGTTCGGGGCCGGGAGTTTATGAGCCTGTTCACGGATCTGCTCCCGATATTGCTGGACAGGATAAAGCCAATCCTCTAGCGCAAATTCTCAGTGCTGCGATGATGCTGAGATATGGATTAGCTCAACCTGCGGCAGCCGATCGCATTGAGCAAGCGGTGCTAAAAGTCTTAGATCAGGACTACCGAACGGGAGACATCATGTCCGAAGGGAAAACACTTTTGGGATGTCAGGCGATGGGACAAGCGTTGATCGAAGCGCTCCAATAAGAAGTTGCATAAACTACCTCCTGTAGAGACGTTTTATAGAAATGTTCTATTATCATCTCGATGAAGTTTTTCGCTTCGTTGTTCTGTCCTTCTGCCCCTCAACCTCCCGATTTTGGGAGACTTTCAGACAATTGCTCTCGTGTAATGTCCTCCAATTGTGGGGGATTGAGGGGGCGGTTCCAAACGGAAAATTGTGGTGAAGGATTTGATCGAATTTACGTTAATTAGAAGATGTCAGACGCGATCGGCGCATGTTGAATCGCCAAAATCGTGATGTCATCAAACTGAGTGGCGTTGTCCATGTGGGCAAACAAATCAACTTTGACCTGCTCTAGTAAGGCAGCGGCCGATGGAGCGGGTTTTTGAAGACAATGTAAGAGACGATCGTTGCCAAACAGCTTACCCTGGGGGCAATGCGCCTCTGTCACGCCATCCGTGTAGCCAATCAAAATGTCGCCTGGTTTTAAGTAGACTTGCTGCACCTTAAACTTCATTTTGGGCAACATTCCCACAGCGGGGCCAGTATGCTTTAAAGTTTCTCTTACCCCTGTGCGATCGACAATATAAAGCGGTTCATGTCCTCCATTCACATAGGTCAACTGCCCAGTTTCAGGGTTCAACAGACCAAAGAACAGCGTCGCAAACATATTCATATTGCTGTGTTCTTGAGCGACGTAATCGTTGGTGAGCGAAACGGCTTCCAAGGTGCGATCGGGATCATCTTCGTGTAATTGCCCAGAGAATACGCGAATTAGACTGCGAAACAACGCCATAAACAACGCTGCGCCGACTCCTTTATCACATACATCTGCGATTACTAATCCCAAATAATTTCCTGGCAGCGTGAACGCATCATAGAAGTCTCCTGCAACTTGACGCGCTGGATAAAAACACGCTGCAATCTCCCAATTGGGCAACTGAGGAATCTCATTGGGCAGAAAATCTAATTGAATTTGCCGACCTTTTTCGAGTTCTTCGTCCAGCGCTCTGGAGTAGAGTTCGATTTCTTGTTTGGCGCGATCGAGCGAGTCATAGGAGTCTTCTAGCACTCCATAGAGTCGAGCATTCTCCAGTACTAGGGCAATCTGATCGGCTGTGATTTGCATCAAATTAGCGATTTCTGGACTAAATTGCTCAGGCTCACAGTGCAGCAGCGTCAAAATGCCCAACAGTTCGTCGCCTTTGAGAATGGGAACCGCTAGCGCCGATCGTACGATATAAGGTTGATTGGGCAGCTCTAACCAGCGATCGTCTGTTTCGGTATCGACAATCAAGCCCAAGGTTTTGTGACGGCTCACCCAACCTGCGAGTCCTTTGTCCAACACGCGCCCGATGAGCCGCGATCGCACCTCTCCCGTCATATCCTGCTGAGTCAGAATGCTCTCGATCACCACGCCATCATTGTCTAAAAGAAATAAACTGCCCCGTTCGGCATCGGTGAGCCGTCTGGAGATATCTAGCGTTTCTTGTAGCGTTTCTTTGAGAACTTCTTCTTTGGCTGGAGTGCGGGCCATGGAGACCAGTTTTTCGAGCAAGGTTCTCAGCGCTTCTGCGGCCGATCGCTCTGTTTTGAGAGACGCAATTTCCTGACGTAGTAGCTGTAGTTCTTCTGATTCAATGGTTTTCATGCTTCGTTAGCCATAGAACGATTGACGACAAAAATATTGCGATTGCGATCGCCAGTCCGTTCGTACATAAACTTATCGACTCCTTGAATCGCCAGATAAACGCCCAACCCTCCGATTTTGCGGCTTTCTAGCGGTTCGTTGAGGTCTTCTGCGTCCGGCAGATCCTGTTGATTGGGATTGTAAGAAGTGGCCGTGTCTTCGATCGCCAACGTCAGCATTTCTGGAGTCAAATTGACTTGAAAATGAATATCGCCTTGATGACCCGTTTCTTCGTAGCCATGAATAATAATGTTGGTGGCAATCTCATCCACGGCCAGCCGAAATCGATAGGCTGCCTTCTTGTCCAAACCTGCCGCTTGTGTGGCCGCAACGACAAATTTAGCAATGTCGTCTAGAGAATCTAACACCCCCGGCACTGTCAAAGATTGCAGATCTGGAGACTCAATTCGCTCATTTATTTGCATCATCCACCTACCTCAAATCACTTAAAATCACTTAAACAAAAGGGAGTCGGGAAACGTGCGTTCTCTCCCCACTCCCTACTACAAAAATCCCGTTACTCAGGCAGCTATTTCATAGGTATCAGTGACAATAACGCTCTGGTCAAAACCTGTTTTTTCGAGCGTGTCCAACACCATTTCTTGAGCGCCAACCACATAAATATCAGCTTTGGCTCCCATTTTCTGTTTTGCGAAAATTAGCACCCGCAGCCCTGCGCTGGCGATATATTCCAAATCTTGCATCAATAGAACAAGATGCTTGATGGGCTGCCTGCCTGCCTTCTCGATTTCTGCCTTAAAAATTCCTGCGGAACTAGCATCTAGATCGCCAGATAAGGTAATTTTGGCAATGTCATTGGTCGTTTCCAGGGTTGCGCTAAAAGCCATCGTCTTCCTCTTAAAAATTGAGCTTGGATTGAATGAAAGTATGAATAGAAGGGTCTATCAGAGATCTACCAGCCGTAGCGAGTCAGACCTTTTTCTAGAACTTCCACCATTTTTTCGCCAGTGAGGTAAGAATCGGGAGTCGATCGACCCGTAATAAATGGATAGTCCACAATTACCGACGTTTCTTTACCAAAATTGCCGATGTATGCCCCATCTGGCCCGGTCGCGTCGCGCAAAATGTACTCCAGCGGATAGGGAGGCGGCCCCATGTTAAAGTCGGTGCCCATAAAGCCCGTACCGTCGTGGTAGTCATATTCTTTGCAGTGTCCGGTGACATGCTTGCCCCAGAGAATACTCTTGCGATCTTCGAGTTCTCGTGCAAAGGCTAGACACGCCACTCCATAACATTCTGCGCCCACGGGTCTGCCCATTTTGACAAAGCTGAGAATGAGATCGTGAATGCGTTGATTGTTAGCCAAGTCAACGATCGGGCCACTGCCTCCCACGATCAGCAGCGCATCATATTGATACAGCACATTGACACGCGCTTTGTCGATCGCCGAATAGTACGCTTCGAGATCCCGAATCAGGCTCGGAGAACTAAAATAAGGCATCTCCGGCATCAACTCAGACAAATTTAGCGGATTGCTCAAGCGAGGTGACTGGTCAACATAGCGCACCTTTTCAGCAACCTGGGGAGAGGTGACAGAGCGCCCCAGAGGTGGGTCAATGTAGTGAGGATCCATGCTAGGAGGCAGGGCAACCGGACGCTTGCCTTTAGGCGTTGCAAAGGTGACTTCGTAGCCTGCGCGATCGAAGGTTTCGAGGGGGCCAATTAGCTCTTCGCCCCAGTATCCCCACTCAGATAAGACGATTAGAATGTGTTTCATGAAGTGACTGCCTTAAACCGATCGCCTCACATAGTCCACGTTTGACTAGAGGCGGGTGAACTGAACCAACCTGGTTGGCAAACTTAAACAAAATCTTCTTGGTAGACCAATTAGTTTCAGGCTTAACTGGTACAAACCCTGAACTTCTTGTTAAATTTTTTACCTAACAGGAGGTTGAGTATAAAGTTCCCCAGAATTTAAAGAACAAACAGGATCAAGACGGTAAGCGAGCCAAACTGGGAGAGTGCAGCCGCCAAAATATAGAATGGAACCTTTTTTGTGCAGCTTTTGATTAAAATCTCACCAAAATCGGGGGGGCTGTGTTTGAGTGGAGAGTGATAGAATTTCGATCGTGGTGCCCCCTACAATGAGCTATCAAGTTTCTCAATCAGGAGAATTACCCACTCTCAAGCGGTGGTTCTCAAGTCGCATAGTGAATTTCTCGCCTGGATTTCACGTCTGCCCAACTGATTTGACGATAATTTAAGAAAATCCTGTTCTAGTGCCGCTTGTGCAACCTCAAAAAGCCCACAAGATCGAACTCAATATCGACTACCCCTGCCCCTGCCGACGGCGCGGACGTTTGACTCCGATTACGCTCACCGAAGCCTTTGGGTGTAGTCGCTGTCAACAGATCTTTGTCGTTGAAGAAGGCGGATACGTTATCGAGCAGTTGTCTACGAGCTATCCCTATAAGCGATCGTGGCGCTGGACAGGGCATCAGTGGAATGTGGTGCACCCCGGTCTAGGCGATAGCTATCTGCCTCTAGCGTTAGGAATTGTGCTGGTGCTGCTGAGTATTGGGCTACCTGTGGCGCTGCGAAGCTCCTCCAACGTGAATATCATTCTCTGGGCGATCGTGGCGCTGTTGTTGGCAGTCTTGCCCGCGCTCATGGTCTGGCTGGCTTATCGGCGTTGACCCATGACTAATGACTCTTTGGGGACTGTTTTAGACCCGACCGCTGCTATCCAAAACGCCCACCGAGCTTCTCTACAACTCGCGACTATCAAGGGAACCGTTCGCAGTCGGGCGGTTCAGATTATGGCGCAGGCGCTCAAGCGGCATCAGGACGAAATTTTGGAGTCCAATACGATCGACCTAGAGATGAGTCGAGAAATGGCCGTCCCTGAGTTGTTGCTGGAGTGGCTCAAACTGACCCCAGAGCGGATTCAAAACACCGTCCAGATTTTGCAACATCTGAGCGAGTTGCCTGATCCGATCGGTCGCGTCATGACCGCAAACTTTCAGGTGGATCAGTGCCAGACCTATTCGCAAATGATGCCTTTGGGGGTGATTGCCCTAGTCTATGAGGCGTTTCCCGAATTGGGCGCGATCGCCGCAGGTCTCTGTGTTAAAACAGGGAATAGTCTGATTCTTAAAGGCGGCAGTGAGGCGAGTCATTCCAACGCGGTGATTGCTCAAGCCCTGCAAGAAGCGATCGAAGATGCAGAACTTCCAATCGGTTGTTTACAACCCCTCCCGGCGGATCAGGGGTCTTCGATTCGGGATTTGGTGATCCACGATCGCTATTTGAATCTAGTGATCCCCTATGGTCGGCCAAGTCTGGTGCAGCAAGTGGTTCGGCAGTCGGCAGCGCCTGTATTAAAGTCGGCGATGGGCAATTGTTATCTCTATTGGTCGCCCTCTGGCAGCCTCGAATCGGCACGCTGGATGATTTTGGATAGTCACATGAGTGAGCCTGATCCGGTGAATGCGATCGAGAAAGTCTTAATCCATCGACAACAAAATCCTTCTTCTCTGACCATGCTGTGGAGTAGTCTGCGAGAAAAGGGATTTGAGGTACGCGGTGATGCTCAGTTGGTCAGCGACTTTCCAGAACTGATCCCCACAGAAGAGACTGAATGGAATCAGGCCTATCTCGATCGCGTCGTTGCTTTCAAAGTTGTGGATAATCTGGAGGGCGCGATTGATTGGGTCAATCATCACAGTAGCGGTCATGCCGACTGTCTAGCGACAGAATCCTATCAAGAGAGCCGCCAATTTGCCCTGGGGGTCAACAGTGCTTCCACTTACATCAACGCTTCCCCGCGTTTTTACCGCAACCCCAAACGAGGTGACGCAATTTTTCTAGGCATGTCTAACCAAAAAGGTCACCGCCGGGGCTTGATTGGACTGGAGACGCTGACGACGATGAAGCATATTGTGCAGGGGACTGGGCAGTTTTGAGGAAGGACGATCGCCGACTGATCTACTGGCTACAGGTTAGGACTGTAAATTTAATAACCCCGAAGACTAGAAACGCAGCGATTTGAAGCGTTGGCGGTGGTATAGATAACGGTTTTATTTAGTTCACAATCTTTAACGTAACGTCAGTTCGATGAGAGTGACTCGCTTCGTTTCGATCGGCTTCAGCCCCCTAAATCCCCCACAAGTGAGGGACTTTGAACGAGAAATATTGTCTCAAAGTCCCCCAAAATTGGGGGGTTGGGGGGCAGAAGTGCTGAATAACGAAGCGAGAAAATTCCATCGAATTCACGTTAACGTAGAGGCAATTTTCTCTCATACCCAAAAGTTTTAGGGTGGTCAAAGATTGCCTCTACACTCAGTCATTAGTTCAAAAGTAGTTCAACAGTGCGATGGAAAATCGATCGCGATTCTCACAGGCCGCTTTCTACTCGTCGCCTGCCAGTTTGACCTTGGTTGCTAATCCCAGAGCTTGTAGTAGCTGGATCGTCATCCAGGTCATGTCGATTTCCCACCACTTGATGCCGTGACGAGCCGAAAATTGGTAAGCGTGGTGGTTGTTGTGCCAGCCTTCGCCATAGGTCAAGATCGCCACCCACCAGCAATTTTTGGAGTGATCGCCTGACTCATAGGTCTGATAACCAAACTTGTGTGTCGCGCTGTTGACAAACCAGGTGCAATGAAACACCGCCACCAGTCTGACAAACACGCCCCATACCACAAAGGGCCAACCACCCAGCAAATAAAGAATGATGCCTAAACCGATTTGAATCGGAAAGAAAAACTTTTGCAAAAAGAGATAAAACGGATCGTTAGCAATGTCTTTGGTGTATCGGCCAATTTCGTCTCTACAAGGAACTTCATAGAGCATCCAACCCATGTGGCTCCACCAGAAACCTTTGTTGGAATCGTGGGGATCAGCCGCTTGATCAGAATGTAAGTGGTGCATCCGGTGCATCCCAATCCAGTCGATCGGCGCACCCTGGCAAGAAAGCGCTCCACAAAACACCAAAAAATACTCCAACCATTTGGGAGTCTGAAAACTCCGATGTGTCACCAGACGATGAAATCCCAATGTAATCCCCAAACCACCTGTAACCCAGTGTAGAAAAACCGCTACACCCACGGCTGCCCAGCTAAAGTTGCTCGGCAAGAGCGCAAAGAGCGCCCCAATATGCACCGCAGCCATAAATAAAATGACGGGCATATCTAAGCGAAGTTGTTTTGAAGTTGCGACAGTCATGCAGTTGTCTCGATATTTTGAATACAGTGCCTATAGTCTGTACGAAGAAGTGACCTGAATGGGAAGCGCTGTCGTCAAGGGGAGCAGGGCCGTATAATGAGTTCCCGATGTCTCCGATCTGGTGAACAGGCTGTCCAGGCAGGTTAAACCGACTCGCAAACTTCACTTTAGCGTTCTCACCCACAAAAGGCAGATGGATAGCTCGACAAAGCTGCGACAAGCAGAACAAGCACTGATCCCGATTTTTTCTGGTATTGACTCTCAGGTCAAGGAAAATCTGAAACGAGTTTTGGCGGCCTATCGAAATCATCGAGTCGGGGTGCATCATTTTTCTAGCGTTTCGGGTTATGGACACGACGATTTGGGGCGGCAGGTTTTGGATCGCGTCTTTGCCGAAATTGTGGGCGCAGAAGCAGCCGCAGTCAGGGTTCAGTTTGTTTCGGGAACTCATGCGATCGCGTCCGCCCTATATGGTGTTCTACGTCCAGGGGACGAAATGTTGGCGGTGGCGGGGCCCCCTTATGACACGTTAGAAGAAGTGATCGGCTTGCGAGGCACAGGGCAAGGCTCGCTTAAGGAATTTGGAATTGCCTATCGACAGTTGGACTTGACCCCAGAGGGCACCATCGATTGGCATCGATTACAACATGCGATCAATCCCAATACTCGTTTGGTGTCGATTCAGCGATCGTGCGGCTATTCCTGGCGACCCAGTTTGTCGATTTCTGACATCGAAAAAATTGTTTACATCGTCAAACAGCAAAATCCTCAGACGGTCTGCTTTGTTGATAACTGCTATGGCGAATTTGTCGAAGATCGAGAACCAACGGCGGTAGGGGCTGATCTAATGGCGGGATCGCTGATCAAAAATCCAGGGGGCACGATCGTCACCGCAGGCGGCTATGTGGCTGGTCGGGCCGATCTGGTTGAGGCGGCCGCCTGTCGGTTGACAGCTCCGGGGATTGGCAGCTTTGGTGGAGCAACCTTTGATCAAAATCGGCTGCTCTTTCAGGGACTTTTTCTCGCGCCTCAGATGGTGGGTGAAGCGGTGAAGGGCAACCATTTGACGGCTTACGTGTTTGAGCAGTTGGGCTATTTGGTAAATCCTCGACCGATGGAACCTCGCAGAGACGTGATTCAGGCGATCAAGCTGGGTTCACCCGAAAAGATTATTGCGTTCTGTCGATCGATTCAGCAAAATTCGCCGATCGGTTCCTATCTCGATCCGGTTCCTGGCGAGATGCATGGCTACGAGAGCGAACTGGTGATGGCAGGGGGCACCTTTATCGACGGCAGCACTTCAGAATTTTCGGCGGATGGGCCACTGAGAGATCCGTATGTTGTTTTCTGTCAGGGTGGGACTCACTGGACTCACATCGCCATCGCATTAGAAGCGGCGATCGAGGCAGTTGGGCAACCCGATCGTTAAATTTTGACTTTTTAGAAGCGAGTTAACCAGGCTATTGGGGGCGGGCTTTGTCAGTAAATAGTCGGATATTTTCCTAATTACGTAAGGTGTCGATCGCTGCATTTGCTTACGTGCCAAAAATTAGGGGCATGATTGCTTAAGTGTCGATCGTGCTTCCACCAGTCCTCGACCTTGATCAACTTTATTTTCTTAAATAGCATCTCAGTGATTCGCGGGTATACTTTTGATAGTTCTTGCTAAAGTCACGTAGTGGTGTCTCTGTTGACGCAGTTCGCCGCCAGGTTAAACAGTATTTTCACGGATACATCAACTCAGTCAAAAGGCGGCTTAAGAAAAAATACATAAAAAATACATAGTAGGAGGCGACGTTGAGCACCTCTCAAAGTTTGTTGGCTGAGTTGAAAAATTCTCAAGCTTTAAGAAACAGAAGAGGTCTTGCTTCAACCCAGTTTTAGGCAGCTTCTAACTTCTCGACAGCTAAGTGCCTGCATGAATTTTTGTGGAACAGCGTTTTGGACAGGCGTTTGAGGAACCCTGTTTGTGACCACTCAACTCTGTAACTCGATCGCGCTTTATTCAAGCACTCTTCTAAACATCCTTCTAAGCATTGTGTGAGGATTCTCAATGTCACCATTTACCCGACATATCACTCTAATCTCCTGGGGACTGATCGCCCTTGCGCCCGCTGCGGCAGCCCAGACCCCAACTCAATCCGTGTCGCCCCACAAAGCCTTTGAGCGGGCATTCTACGTTAACGAGGTGTGGAAGCATCCCGCTTTTGAGACAGTCAAGCCCAGCAAGCCTGCTCCAGAATCTGTTGAAGCGATCAAACCCAAAACGACGGATGTCTCTAAGGTCGCCCAAACCGCTACGCCTCCTGTAGCTCCTCCCACTGCCACACTTCCCCCGCCCCCTGTGCCCACGTTCTCGCCTCGAATCGGGGTTCGCTACAACAGTCAAGGCGCAGGAATCAATCAGGTAGTTGGCGTTGAAGGCTTTATTCCCCTGTCGCAAACGCCTGTTCAGCGGATCACATTCTTGGAAGGACGTGCGCTTTACGACACCGAAAATCGCGCCTTTGGTGGCAACTTTCTCGTCGGCTACCGTGCCTTAAATCCTCAAAACCAGCGCATTTTGGGCGGCTACTTGGCTTATGATAATCGCGACACAGGCAACAGCTTCTTTCATCAACTGGGTGCAGGCGTTGAAACTTTGGGTGAAGACTGGGATGCGCGAGCGAATGTTTATGTGCCGATCGGGGCAACGCGCAATCAGCTAGGAGAAGCATATCGTGGAGCGACCTTTCAGCAAAACTCACTGGTTCTCGATCGCTTTCGTCAATATGAAGCGGGACTGGCTGGGGTGGATGTGGAGTATGGGCGCAAGCTGACCAATCTCGGACAAAGTGGCTCTCTGCGCAGCTATGCGGGATTGTATTACTACGCAGGCAATGAGGGCGATGATGCGTTGGGGGGGCGAGTGCGGTTGGCGGCAAAGATCAATGAGTTTGCGGCGATCGGCTTCACCGTTCAGCACGATTCTCTATTTGACACGAGAGCGTTTGTCAATGTGGGACTGAGTTTTCCTGGAAATGCAGCGCGAGGAGAAGACCGCAATCTGACGATCGTGTCTCGGTTGGGCAGTTCTGTCGAGCGGACGATGAGTGTCACTGTAGATGAACAGCAAGATCGCGATCGCGTAATTGCTTTGGCACCCGGAACTAATCAGCCTTTGCAAGTGGTTCACGTTGAGTTAGGAACGGCGGGCGGAAACGGGACGGTCGAGAGTCCGTTTGGGACGGTCAATCAAGCTTTAAATTCAGCCTCGAATGGGGTGGTGTACGTGCGTTCTGGCACTAATCCTGGAGTTGCAGGGTTTACAGTCCCAGCGGGTGTCAGCGTGTTGTCTAATGCGGTGCCCCAAACTGTTAGAACGGCGCAGAGCGATCGTGTCCTTCTCCCTCAGTCGGGGAGCGGAGTTTTGCCAAATGTGACGAGTACGATTACGCTCGGTAGCGATTCAGCGTTGTCTGGTTTTCGGATCACGCCTGATACTGGGTCAGCGATCGCTGCAAACAACGTTTCAGGAAATGTCTCGATTACCGATAACGTGATTCCAACTATGAATGGCGTTGCTCCAGGAATCAGCGTTGAAAATGACTCAGTGCCCGTCAATCTTACGATCGCTCGTAACACCATCACGGATACCAGAGCCGAAGGCATTTTTGTTAGAAGCCGAGGAACCGCACAAACTACAGCAACGGTAACTGATAATTCAACGGCTGATACGATCGCATCGGGAATCAAAATCTTCACGCTCGATGACGCTCAGTTAAACGCTAACGTTGCCAACAATACTGTCACTACAAATCAATCAACAATCGGTCAAGATGGTGCAATTCGCATCGGAACTTTTAACAACGGACGAGTTGAAGTGACCGTCGCTAACAATATGATTCGAGACAACGAAAGTAATGGGTTGTTTATCGGATCAGAAGATACTTCGATCGTGCGTGCCAACATTCTCAACAACACTGCGACAAATAACTTGGGGATTGGTTTATTTTTTGGAGCAAGACAATCGAGCAAAGAAATTGGCTTCATCTCTGGCAACACCGTTTCGCGCAACCGACTTAATCCCAACATTGATCCGCCTGGATTCCCCAGTGGACATGGCATCTTTGTCGGCGCACAAGAACGAGCCGAGAACATCACCACGATTTCTAACAACACGGCGATCAACAACGAACAAAACGGAATCTTTGCCTTTGTCGCCAATCAGGGTAAAGGAACCTTCAACATTCTCAACAACACAGCCAACAACAATCGCCGGAATGGAATCGAAGTCAACGTTGGCTTGAATCCGCCCCCTCCACCGCCCAATCCGATTATTCTGCCTCTGCCGCCTGTCGGGACAGTTCAAGGCGTTGCGATCGTCAATAACAATACGGCGATCGGCAATGTGGGCGAAGGCCCTCCAGGACAAGAAGGCGGCGGCATCATCGTGGTGGCTTTTAACAACGCAGCGCTTCAGATCTCAATGCAGGGCAACCAACTTCGCGGCAATGCAACGTTTACCAACGGATTTGCCGGGATTGGGATGGTGAGTTTGGACAATGCCCGCCTCTTTGCTAATGTCCGATTTAATACGTTTGCGCAAAATGCCGCCCCCGGCTTCAATGCTCAATCTACCGGAAGCAGCGGGGTCTGTCTCAAGTTAAACAACAACACCAGTGACAGTCCGCTCATTGTGGGACGAGGAACTGGGACAACCTTCCAGGCTGACACGCTGGGGAATGCTGGCCCGCCTGTGATTCAGTCGGGGTTGCCAATTAGCGCGATCGGAGACTGTGTAGTTCCGTAAGCTTTGGACTTTAGACTTTGGGCCGAAAAGCATTTAGAGCCTTTAGTCTTTAGTCCTCTTTTCTGCTCCTCAAACACAGCACAAAAAAAGTTGAACACAAACGATCGTGGTTCAACTCAATGAATATTATTCAACGGACTAATCCATTACTTGAGAAACGGTAAAGGGTGAACCACAACTGACCACGGCATCTACTTTGCACCTGGAGGACTAGAATGCTTCACCTGATTGAGAAAACATTCACCCTTTACCGTCCGTTATTTTTTATCCCACGCTCATCGGAGAAATCGCAAAAACAAGCTTGTCTTGTTCACCTAGCTGTACTTCTAATGGGTAGGTTTTATTGGGAGATAAATCCCGTAACTCTAGATTGAGACGGCCTGCATCCGGACGATCGGCGAAGGCTTGCCATTCTTCACCCTGCAACTGTAGGCTGCCACCACAAGGGAGATCTGCTTCTACCTTGAGCCGCACCGATCCTTGACTGAGTTGATATTCAGCCTGCAAGGTCAGCAGCCCTTGATCGGTTAGCCATTGTCGATCGACTTTGGGTTGACTGGGTGTGACGGTTAGCGTCAGAGACCCCAAAATTTCACGGACTGCCATCATCGACAAGGCCATTTGTTGAGGCTCGATCGCATCGTCAAAGCTAGTGGGTAGGTCAGTTTCGGGTAAGAGCGTCCCCGCAGAACGGGCCGGAGCCACTGTGACTAATCTAGCGACATCGTTAAGCAGTTGAGTCTGCCCTGGAAACAGAGCATCCACCGCCTTGACGAGTTTTGCCCCCTCGCGCAAAGAAGACAAAACCACCGCTTCACACCGTTCTAAAAGCTGCACCAAAACGGTTTCGGGCAGGGCAACAGGCAGACTGAGATTGCGGAGTTGAGCCATCCACAATGAGGCTGTTGAGAACACAGGACTGGTGACGCTCGCTGGTTCCGATCGGTAGTCAGAAATTTCTTTCTCCCACGGAAACAGCGGCGGCTTTTGTTGAATTTCAATTTGAAGGCGACGTTTCAGCAGCGCATGAAAACGGTCTTGCACAGCAGGTATCTCTCCCGGTTTTAGTAACATATCCTCCTTGAAGAGGTTGGGTTGGCTCGACTCAGAGACCTCCGATGTAAAGTCTTGTGAATGAGTTGCGTCTTCTGCGAGGTCGGCAAGGATCAGGGGATCAATGCTTTCGAGATCGGCAGGATTCGTCAAACCCAGTTCTTGCAATAACTTCAGGTAACTTCTTTGTTTAGCCTCTGAGTCGTAATCCATTTGATAACACCCTATTCATCAGGAGTTGAACTTCCTCCGGAATCTTGGTCATTACGAATTTCCCAAGCGATTTCCAGAAGTTTGTACCACTGTTTTTGGACTTGATTGACCGTACAACCCAGCGATTGCGCGATCGTAGCATCGGTTGCCCGTTCCTGCTTCAGCTTCAACAATTCGCCTTGCTGAGTCGTGATTTTGTCGTGTAGCGTCTGCCACTGTCGATTCGATAGTCCCAGATTGCGCTCCAGGTCAGCCTCTAGCCACTGATGCACCAGTTCCCAATTGCTGGAGAAGGCAAATCGAATCAGGTGATATTTAAATCGCTGCTGAAGATAATCGCGCTGACGAGACGTTAGCCCCAAAATTTGCTCGATTTCGTTGGCGGGCAGATCTCTCAGACGCAGCGTAAAGTAGTCAATACAATCATTTTGCTTGCGTTCTTCGAGATAGGCAATCAACTCTTTGATCACCGTCTGCCGCAGCGTGTCTTCTTCAATTTCTGGCTCTTGAGCCACCATTTGCTCACGAACCTGCTGAATCGAGGCCACATTCCAGGGCGTTTCGGACTCTGACAGTGTGCCCTCGGCTGCCCGCTCCATATCAACCAGGGTCTCGGAAGGCTGCTGTTGAGAAAAGGTTTGTGCTCTGAGAATGATCAATTGCTGGTTACGGTTGCCGGGAAGGGGGATTCGCCGTTTGCCGTAGCGCTCAGAAAACGCCATGTACTCAGCTAGATCTAGCAGTGATTTGGGCGTATACATCGAGCCGACCTGCGTTTCTCGACGAAAAGCGGTGAGGGCTTCGACATAAAAGCCTTGTAAAAAGTCTTCGATCAGCGTCAATCGAGCTTGATAGCTGGACTGACTTTGGATGGGATTGATATAGCGATAAACGACCGCGCTGAGGTTGCTGTGTAGCTCTACCCGACCACGCCGAGATCCGAGTCGGTAGTAGCCCAAACATTGCTCTAGCCGATGCCGAGCCAGCGCCGTTGCCCAAGCGTCTGCTTCTCCGGAGGCTTGAATGCGTTTGCTTTCAGAGCAGATTCTGACCACCTCTTGGGTCAAGCGATCGGCAACATCACGGCAATTTTGCTCAGAGGCAGTGGTTGCTTGTTGCAGTTCGCTCAACAGAAGTTCAAAGATGGCATCCACGCTCTGGCAGACATCCCCCACGATTTCTAGTGTCTTACAAATCAATTGCTTACTCTCAATTTGGTTTTGACGAGGTATCGATCACAATGAATGTAGGTAGAAGAAACCCCTGAAATTTAGATGGATTGGTGAAATGGATCTAGACCAACAAATTCAGGCACTCATCAAGGGTGCGCCGCAGGATGGAAATACGCCTCAGCTGATTGAGTCGATCGCTCCTGTGCTTAAGTTGCTGGCTGGTCGCTTGCGTCATCTGGAGTATTACGTGATGCAAACGCTAGATAACGATTGGGTGATGTTTACTTTGAGCCATCGTACCCAAACGGAAGTAGAGAAGAACGTGATTTACGCTTTCCCGACGCTCAAAGACGTGTCCGCAGGTTCCTTTTCCCGCTCTGATCCCAACCTGATTGCGCTACCTGTTTCGGTCGTAGACATTCTGTTTCAAATGCTGGCGATGAATACAATCTTCAGCACCATTTTTTTTGAAACACCGGGGAACGTGACGATCGGGACAGAGATTCAACGAGGTGAGCTAGAGCAATTAATCCATCAATATTGGCAAAGTTCGGTAGATGCTGCTTCTCAAACGAATATTCCGAGTGATATTGCTTGAGTGATTTCTGGTAGATTACAGCACTGAGATGCTTAAGTTGGGACTGTAGGGTTTGGTCAAGTTGTGGATTTAAGTTTCCACAGGTTCAAAGTTTCAGTTCCAACTCCTTAAGTTGAATTTTTGATGGCAACCGCTGATTTATGATTTCGCTTCTGATTGTACCGAGTAATTACGGAGTTATTTGCAAGTTAACTAATTCAAACAGAATTCTTAAACAAATTGATGCTTAGTTCATGAAATCTTTACGTAAAAGCTCCTGCTATGTGACGGAGATCACGATGTGATTTGAAGTTAATATCAATTAAAACGTGATTGCGTTAAATTCGTAGAATTAACTAATCATTAGGCAAAAAAACAAGATTTTTTCAGCAATTTGACGGTTATTTCAATTATTTAATACAAATGACGTAGCATCTTTCTGTAAATTTACTCTATTCCCTTTTAAAACACTTACGTATTGCACAATTTACCCATTTCTTCTAATTAAGAACTTTTTAGAAATTAGATCGCCAAACTGTTTAGCAATCAGTAAAAACAACTGCGTGAATTCTAAACATTGGACTCTAGGTTCTAAAGATTGGACATGGACATGGGACATTGGCGATCGTCTAAAGTCTTCGGTCTCCATCTTTTCTTTAGCGAGCAGATTTTACGCTCTCGACTTTTTGCAGCATTCCATCAAGGAGGATGTTGATCACGGGGCGCTGACGCACTTTAATATTGACCGTCAAAGACATGCCCGACTGGAGCGGAATAGTACGACCTTGGATGGTGAGCGATTGTTGATCGAGGCGAATCGTCGCTGGAAAGCTGTAAAACGGACGAATCTGGGTCGGGGGCAGCGCATCAGAGCCGATCGCCACTAACTGCCCTTTGATGTCGCCAAACTCGTTAAACGGGAAGGAATCGATTCTCACGTCCACGGGCATTCCTTCTTTGACAAACCCGATGTCCTGGTTGGTGATGAAAATTTTGGCGGTGAGCGCGTTGTTGGGCACGACTTTGAGAATCGGCTCGGTCGAGCTAACGACAAATCCCGGATTAGCTGCTTTGAGGTCGAATATTGTGCCGTCGGCGGGGGCGCGAAGCTCTTGATACTTTAAGGTGACTTGAGTTTGGCTGAGTTGACCATCGATTTCAGTAATTTTCTTTTGGTTTTCGACGATCGCTTTATTTAACTGACTGTCAATTTCGGCAATTTTCTTTTCGTTGTCTGTAATTTTTACCCATATATCCTGAGTCGAGAGGGCGATCGTATTTTTGAGGCGTTGATCAGACTGAGCGATCGCCAGCTTTAGACGCTCCTCTTCCTGTATGAGTTGAGTCACTTCGGCTTGATTGGTTCTCAGTTCTTGCTGCTGTTTGAGAAACTGAATCCGAGAAATGCCGCCTTCTCTGGCGACGGGTTCAAGGTCGCGGTTGATTCCCTGGTTAATGGCTGCAATATCTTGGGCGCTGGCAAGTCTAGTCTGAGTTTGTTGAAGCTGACGTTTTAGCTGTTCGGTTTCGAGTTGTGCAGTTGCCGTTCGAGATGTTTTTTCTTGCTGACTGGCGCGCAAACGCAGTTGTTGGTCGGCGGTTAGATTGCTTGATGAATCGTTGAGTTGCGATCGATAGAGTTGATTTTCTGACACCAATCCCAAACGATTTTTGGTCAACGCTGCTAATTCTGGCGACCTCACTGTTTCGTCTATTTGGGTCATGGAACCTGCAATTGCTGCTTGATAAAACTGCTTTTCTTGGATCAATCCAGTCCGAATTTTTTGTAATGAAGTTAGCTGTGCCTGTGCGCTAGTGGAATCTAACGTCAGGAGCAAATCTCCCTGGTTTACCGACTGACCTTCTTTGACATAGACCGCCTTCACCACGCCATTTACAGGAGCTTGAATTTCTTTAACTGACCCTTGAGGTTCGAGTTTTCCGGTCGCGGGAATGGCTTCCTCAACTTTGGCCACACCGGCCCAGACCAAACTAAATGTGGTGACACTGACAATGCCCCAAACGATCGCACGCGAGAGGAAGGGCGATCGCTGTAGAATAACAGGCTGGTCAAACTGAGTCGTCATACACTAGCCGCCTCCTGCTGTTGGTAAAGGCAAAAATATCGACCTTTGAGTGAAATTAAGTCGGCATGAGTGCCCTGCTCAGCAACCAATCCTTGATCGAGTAAAAGAATGGTGTCTGCGTTGCGAATGGTGCTGAGACGATGGGTAATAAAAAAGACGGTGCGACCTCTAAAAGCCTGTGCCAGATTGAGACAGACTTGACGTTCTGATTCGTAATCTAGGGCGCTGGTGGCTTCGTCGAGAATGAGTAAGCGGGGATTTTGAAGAATGGTACGAGCGATCGCAATCCGTTGTCGTTGGCCACCCGATAGTGATGATCCGCGTTCACCGACTCTAGTGTTATAGCCATTCGCTAGATCCATGATAAAGTCATGCGCGGCCGCAATCTTTGCAGCGTTAATAATTTCTTCGGCGGTTGCGTCTGGATAATTCAACGCAATGTTTTCTTGAATGGTGCCCTCAAATAATAAAGTGTCTTGCGGAACGATTCCAATCTGTCGTCTGAGTGAGTAAAGCTCAACTTTGTTAATGTCGTATTGGTCGATGAGAATGCGACCCGACTCCAGTGGATAGAGGCGCGGTAACAGCTTCATCAAGGTACTTTTGCCCGATCCACTTTGCCCCACCACGCCGACAAATGAGCCTGCCGGAAATTCTAAACTGACATTGTTTAATTGAAGTGGCCCTGTCGGATTAAAGCGAAATGACACATTTTCATATTTGACGGTGCCCTGAATGACTGGCATAGGAATATTTTGGCGATCGACCTCCGTCGCTTCGAGCGGCGTATCTAAAATGTCGCTGAGACGCTCTAAAGACAGGGCGGTTTCCTGGAAGTTTTGCCAAAGTTGAGTGAGACGCAGTAGTGGACTTGTGACGTAGCCTGCAATGATCCGAAAGGCAATCAATTGACCCAGTGTAATTTGCCCCTGTAGCACCAGATAAGCGCCCACCCACAGCACGAGCAATCCTGACAGTTGATTGAGAAAATTACTTGTAGAACTGGCTGCCGTAAAGGTGAGAACCGTCTTAAACCCAGCACTCACGTAACGGGCGTATCGTTCTTGCCACTGCCAGCGCGATCGCAGTTCGATATTTTGAGCCTTCACCGTCTGAATGCCGGACAGCACCTCGACCAGATGCGATTGGGCTTCGGCGTTTCGTTCGGCTTTGACGCGCAGTTGACGACGCACGATTGGAGACGTAATTGCGGTTAATGCTGCAAATAAAGGTAACGTGGCTAAAGCCACTAGTGTTAATAGCCAGCTATAAATAAACATCACAACGATGTATATCACAGAGAACACGGCATCTAACACAACGGTTAACGCGGTTCCGGTTAGAAATTGACGGATATTTTCTAGCTCGTTGATTCGGGTGGCTAACTCTCCGACAGGTCGCCGCTCAAAATATCGCAACGGTAATCGCAACAGATGATCGATGATTTCAGAACCCAACGCTAAATCAATTCGATTGGTTGTATCAACAAAGAGATAAGTCCGTAAACTGGTAAGAATTCCTTCAAAGACGGCAATAACGATTAGAAAGATACCCAACACCTGCAACGTATCGGCACTATTTTGCACCAGCACTTTATCGATAATTACCTGAGTCATTAACGGATTTGCTAAACCGAATAGCTGAACGAAAAAGGATGCAACAAAAACCTCAATTAGAATACGACGATATTTGTATAGCGAAGGTAAAAACCAACTTAAGCCAAACTTTCCTGTAGGCGCGCTTTTCGTCGGTTGTAATAGCAGAACTTTGATCGTTTCAGACGGCTCTAAATCTGATGCCAAATCTTCTGGTTTTCGTCGCAAAATTCCCGCTTCTGGAACACCTAAAACGATGGTTTTTTGAGTGACTTCATACAGCACTGCAAAATCACGCCACTGCACGATCGCGGGTGTCTGAAGTCGTCCGATCGCGCTCACGGGCACTTTTACCAATTGGGCTTGCAGTCCGAGCAATTCAGCAACGGCTCCACAGTGCATCAGAGACAATTTTCCAGTGCGATCTTTCTGATTAGACAGTACCCGCCGCACGCCATCGCGTCGAAAAGGAAGTCTCAAATGCTGACTCAACATCTGAAAACAAGCGATCGCCGACTCCAAATCACCGTGACCTCGGACGTGAGGATACTTCTGCTTAACGGAAGCTAGATCAGGTTCAGGGGGGCGATCGGGCGCGTAGGGAATTTCTTCAAGCAATGGGGGCGTTGAGACGATTGGAGCGACTGAAGGGGCAATCAGGGCGCTGGGAAAGCCGATGAGACGCAGATTGGATCTATTGGGAGTGATACGATCGCCGATCGCCTGATCTGGAGACGTAGGGTTGCTGCTAATTAGCCAGGTGTAGGAGTCGTTTGAGGTCTGCGGCGTGTGAACGATCGCCTGTGGGTAAAAAATTAGAGCGAGTTCTTTAAGGGTTTTGGCTCCTGTTTGTTGTAAAAATAATTCGCTGTCTGCGCGGCGTTGAAGTTCGATAGTCAGTAGGTCGAATACTTCGATGATAGAAGGACGATTGTAAAAGTAATCAGAAACTTTGGATTCTTGTTTCAGTAATGTTAAAAAAGCTGCAATGGGAAGCGTAATGCAGATTGTTTCAGTGGAAGCGATCGCAGTTTCACAAGCAATTCCTCTGATCCAACTCACCCATCCTAGAATAGCACCGGGCTGTGACCGTTCTAGCGTAATGGGTTCGTGAAAATCGTGCCCTAGCAAACGGACTTGTCCTTCAAACAAAATCGAAATTTGACCCGGCATTTGTTCTCGTGTCAAAATCACCTGTCCCATCCGGTAGCGCAATAACTGCGTTTGGTTGGCAAGGGTGGCGATCGCGGCTTCTGAAAGTTGATCAAAAGGCGCAAGTGTTGCGAGAAAAGTTTGGGTGCTGCTGGTCGTGTAGGTCATGAAGAGGTGAGGAGTCAGGAGTGAGGGGTGAGGAGTCAGGAGGCACCATTTAGAAGCTCAAAGTTCGGAGTTTAAGGTCAATTCCTCGTTGATTTTGGTTTGTAGCCAGCTTTCGTAGAGTTCGGTGAGGAGGCGGTGACGCATGGAGTCGTCGAGCTGGGCGGGGAGAAATTTTTCGAGGCGGACGATAACAATCCAATCGTTGAGGCGGGTGGGAGGAAGAAGCTGTCCGGGTTGGCTGGCTGACAGCATTTTGGCGAGAATGGGATGCGGCGTACTTAGCTCCATTGGGCCGATTAGTCCGCTGGTTTGGGCTTCTTGACCTTGAGAGTATTCACGGGCGAGTTCTGCAAAGGTTTGCTCTCCGTCTTGAATGCGAAAAAAAAGCTCTTGCGCTACCCCTGCATCACTGACGCGAATCAGAGAATAAATCACTTTGTCGAGTTGGGCTTTGCGCTGTAGAAAATGAGATTCTAAGTGATTGCCCCAAGTTGCTTGCTTAAATTTTTCGGTCTTAAGATTGCGTGTGATGAGTTGTTCGAGTTGGCTGGGCGTTAGATGATTTTGCTGTAACCAGGACTGGCGATCGCTCTCCGCAACAATCTGATGTTGTTCATAAAACTGCTGACGGGCGGCGATCGTTTCTTCAAAGCTGCACGTTAAGGAAGCGATCGCTGGGTCAACGATCAACTCACGTAATAGCTGCGGCAACAATCGATACTGCGTGAGTAATGCTAGAAGCTTTGAAGGTGCGATCGTTCCTTGTCGAAGCTGCTCTAAAGTAGACTGCTCGGTGATTTCAGCGGTCAATAAACGAGAAGATCCGTTGGCTTGTAAGCTTGCAGTCATGATAATTGCTGGTAACAGAGTTGTTAACCTGGAATTCCCTGATGCAATTGTGACCGTATTCGGAGACAAAAAAGGTTGTGATGAGGTTAACGTGACATTATCAATTGTTTACTATCACTTCTACAATCTCTTTAGCATTAAAAATCTGTAGAAATGCCAGACAGAACATCCCTACAGATAGTGCTATTTTTTCGTTACATTTAGACGATCGTAACGGCGTTAGGCTGTGTCCATTTCAGCGTTGCCAGCAGATCGTCGCCACTGCTAACCAGGGTATCCAATCCACTTGCAGTCACATTCAATACAGCGTTGGCAGATAAACCGCTACCGCGATTGATGCGATCGTTAGAACCAAATCCAACAATCGTCACCGATCCCATTCCGGCATCCAAAACGAATCGATCGTGGCCGCTTCCGGTATAAACGGTGTCATTCCCTGTACCAGATGCGATCGTATTGTTGCCTTGACCTCCATAGATTAGATCGTCTCCTGCCCCTGTGTTAATCGTGTCATTCCCGGAGCCAGCGTAAATGAGATCTTTACCATTCCCAGTCGTGACTCGATTATTACCTTCGCCAGCGTAGATTTTGTTGTTGCCGTTGCTGAGATTGAAGGTGTCATTCTGTGATCCTCCATAGGCAATATCGTTGCCGTCACCAGTATTGAAGACATCATTACCGCCGCCACCAAAAAGTGTGTTGTTCCCGTTTCCTGCAACAAACAACTCATCTTTTGCAGTGCCATACAGTTTGTTGTCTCCGTCGCCTCCCTCAATTAATGTGGTTGGCAATCCCACACCCGCCAGACCAACCCGTGGGTCGAGGTTTAAGGACTGATCAAGGGTGAGTAGAATGCTCTCATTGTTATCGATCGCTGGAGGTCTGCCAATCGAAAACGGATAGTTATTATCATTGGCAACGAGAATAGTATTCGCATCAATGACCAAAACATCCTCGATCGTTTGGAAGGGAAATCTAAAGGTGGTGCTGCCGTCTTGATTCAGATCATTGGGGTCTTGAATATTCAGCAGGTTAGCCACTTCTTCTTTAGCCACAAACCCATTGGCATCTTTTTTCGACAGATCCACTTTGAAGATCTTCTTAAATTGAGCCGCTGCGCCCTGAGCGTTATCACGTTCGATCACCAAATATTCAGTGGCGTTGATCACGGTGAAATCGCCGATCGCATTGCTGGCTGATTCTAGCTGATAGTAGCCGACCAACCCTTTGAACTGCTTGGAGGCAACATCAAATTCGTGAATCCGCAGCGCATTCTCAGGATCGCCTACTACAAAGCCTTCGAGCAACGGATAGAGCGTCAAGCGATCGGGACTCACAGCCATTCCCTCAAAGCCTCTCGAACCGCCAAGGTTAGCTAGTTTCGTGCCTGCCAAGACATCGGGATTGTCGGGCGATCGCACCAAATCAGCCACCACTTGATCGCGCACTTTGTCACCCGTGCCAGGAAAATCGGTAAAGTAAGCATCGACCCCCAATTGAAGGAATTGTCTAAATTCAGCTTCAGGGTTGCCATTGTAGTTGGCAGCTAGATAGCGCGCCTCGTTGCGGAAGGTGTAGGGATGCACCTGTAAGCCTGCTGCGTGAGCATCTTTGACTAGAGAAGTCGGAGGCAGGGTGGTTTTATCTGCGTCGTTCACGGCTCCATCTGCGTTCACGTCATCGGCTTGACCGTCCCCATTGGCATCCACGCCTTTGACCGAGACAATCATCCGCTTCCAGGGGCCAATTCCGTCGGCATAGGTAGCGATTTCTTTGAGACCATCGGGCGATCGCAGGTCAGCATAGGTGCGTGGGTCGCCACTGACGACAAAATCGTAGGGTTTGATTTCAATCAGCGATCCGTCGAGTCTCACATCTTCTGCGTCGAGAAGCTGAACTAACGGCACATCAATTAGCTGATTTAGCTTTTTGAGATTGCCCACCTCAAAGGACTGAATGAAAACGGGGGAATCTTTTTTGTCCCAGCCATTTTCTTTGAGAATTGCGACTAGAGGTTCTTCGAGCGCCAACGATTGGGGCCCAGGGGTAACAGTCGAAACGTAGGTCGGCTTGCTGAAATAAGTGGGGTGTTTGGTTTCGGGATAAATGCCGATCGTCCGCCCAGTTTCAGCACTTTTTCGCTTTGCCAGATCAATCACTTCTTGCAATGTCGGAACTTCAAACAAACCATTAAAAGACTGATCCCGGAACGGTAATCTTTCTATCGCTCGTAGCGTTTTAATTTCTGCTAACGTGAAGTCTTCAGTAAACCATCCAGTGACCGCAGTCCCGTCAATCATTTTGGTCGTCTTGCGATTCGCAAACTCAGGACGATTAGCGACATCTGTGGTGCCAGAAATCTCATTCTCGTGCCGTGCGATTAAGATTCCATCTTTGGTTGAAACTACGTCAGGCTCAATGAAGTCAGCACCTTGCTCGATCGCTAATTCATAGCTTGCCAAGGTGTGTTCTGGACGCAATCCACTTGCGCCTCGGTGACCCAAAACGAGTGGCGTTTGTCCGTTGAGTGTATTGAGCTTAAAGAAGTTGGGCGTGGGAACAGGCGCATCGAGCAGCTTGCCGCTGGTGTCAAAGTGGAGCAAGTAAGGGCCGAATTCATCCCCAATCCAGATTGTTCCGTCCGCATCAAATACAAAAGATTCAATATCAAAATCGGCTCCTGTTAGCAACCGTTCTGACGTGTCGTTGTTGGTGAGTTTGAACGGTGCTTTCTGGTCAGGATCAGACAGTTGAATAAAATCTAAAACTTTAACACTGCCGTCACCGCTGCCTACTTCTCGAAAATTAGGATCGATGCGGTAGATTCTCAGCAAAAAATCCGAGCTATTTCCCTTTGCTCCAAACCCGTTGTCAGGCATAAACCAGAGAGTCTCTTTGTCTGCAAATTGGACGGCGCTAAACCCCTGTACAGGCTGCCCTGAAAATGGAGAAGGACGATTTGTAGAAACGACATCTTTACCCGCCTGAGGCCCAGGCGCAAACGTGTCAGCAGGAAGTGAAGCGAATCCTTTAAGGGTTGCGTTTGACATATTTTTAGGAATGGTAATGCGATCGATGGGACTCCGAAAAGCAAACTGATTCCCTTCACCAGACGATTGAGTGAAGCGTTGAATTGAGAAAAACCAGGTTTAGTATCGTAGATGTCGATCGTGAATCCAAGTTCGCTAGAAGACATTGAGTATAAGATTTCGTAAAGGATACCGAGATTTTGCGGAGTGTTGCGAATTGTATTAGTTAATAGCCCGCTGCTTACCTGGCGTTAATTAAATTAATCACTTCAGGAATCACGATCGCCAGAAGCTAATTTTTGTAAATCATCTCTATGTGACAGTTTTTGTGACAGTTGAGAAAATGGGTGATTGATCCTGCTACCAGAAGAGGCGCTCCGATAGAGTGAAGCGCAAGTGGTTAGCCGTTAGTAATTTGCCATTCAACCTTGTTTAGAAGCGTCCTATGACCTCTTCTCCTCGCCCTATCACCGTCGATCTAGATGCCAGTCATCCCAATCTGTTGAACGGGTTAGAAGCCTGGTTGCAGCTTGATTTACTGACCGATCGACAAGTTCAGTCGTTGAGCCGTCTTTATTTAATTTGTGCTTTGTCAGACGTTTTGGTGGCTCCCGTTGTCAGAGAAGCCAGCTCTTCGAGTGACCCGTCGGAAGTCGCAGTCACGGACTTTATCACAACGATTCCCAGAGAACAGCGTTCTCAGCCTGGGCCGGCTCCGAGCAATTTTTTGACTCGATTTTTGCAATCCTTCATGGCAGAACTCAGCGTCGTTTGGCTGCTGGTGTTGGGCGTGTTTATGGTGATTGTGTCTTCGGCGGTGCTGGCGGCGAGTCAGTGGCAAAACTTTCCGCCTGTGGGTCAGTATCTTGTGCTGTTGGCTTACACCTTGAGCTTTTGGGGTGTCTCAACCTGGGCGGGTCGTCAAGAAAATTTGCGGCTGACAGCCTCGACGCTACAAATCATCGCGCTATTGTTGGTTCCGGTTAATTTTTGGGCGATCGACCGTTTTCTCCTTCAGTCTTTTCAGCTTCAGAATGGGGTAACGGCAGCGATCTCAGGTTTGATTCTCACAGCAATCACATTTCCACTATTTAAAAGTTCGTTACTCTCTGCTAGTGCCGTCGAAAAAACACGATCGCTGCTCTGCTATTTGGGACTCAGCTATTTACAAAGCGGTTGGGAATTTGCACAATTTCCGATTTTAGCGATTTATCTTGCTGCGGTTGGGCTAACGATCGCACGTCCTCGATCGTCGTCCAAATTACTGTCACTGCTTGGGTTTGCCTTAGCGCTTCTCTTGATCCGGGCGGTGTTTATTGTCGGTGTGGATGTTGCTCAGTTGGGTCTGGCGTTTGGAATTTGTGGCTGGCTGACGGCTCGATTTGCTCAACAAACAGAACGATCGCGGCGATCGTGGTCACTCAGCAGTGGATTGCTTGGTTTGGGCTGGTTAGTGTCTGTCGGCAGCGTGCCCTGGCAGGCGCTGGTCGTGAGTGCGATCGGGCTATGGGTTTGTGTAGAACGGCTGCGTCGATTTTGGCGGCGATTTGAGGTCGTAGGACTGGTCGCGATCGCGCTACAAATGTCCTGGTTACTTTGGCGCTTGATTCCTCCGACAACTCAGGTACAGATTGTTGAATTTTCTACGCGCCTGACTGAAACTCAAGGAATCCCAGCAGCATTGTTAGGGTTGATTTTATTTCCCTACGTGCCTATCACGCTAGCATTGTCAGAATGGTTGCACCAGCAGCAGAAACCAGCCTTAGAAAAACTCGCTGCCAGAATTGCATTAGCGTTGGGAATTTTGTTCACTGGGCTGAGTGTATTTGTGCCCCTGACTCAAACCTGTAATTTATTCTTATCGACTGTCACGCTGGTATGCGTTACCTGGCGCTGTCGTTCTCGTTTAGCCTATGATTCTTTAGTTCATTTCACTCATCTCACTGGGTTATTTACAATTCTATCTGCGATTCACTATTGGTTTCCAGATTTAGACCAGAGCCATTGGGCAGGAGTCTTGCTCGTGTTCACGATCGCAGAGTGGGTTTTTAGCGTAACCGTTCAAACTGTATTGCAGAAAAGCCCCTGGTATGTTGGATTCGGCTTCGCGGCTGCATCCTATACGCTGTTATTAGAGAAAGCTCCACCAATTTTATCAACCAGTTGGTTAGTGATTCCTTTAGCGTTAACTGGAATTGCCGTTCGATTCTCAGACAGACGACGAATTGCAAGCTGCATCAGCACGATCGCGCTTCTGGCGGCTCAGTTTCTTACCTTACAATCTCCAGAAACAGGACTCTTTAGCTTGGGGTTAGCAGCCTTATTGACGGTCGTAAACTCACGCTGTTTGCTCCAACTCGAAGCGGCTCAGATCGCAATTGGGTTCAGCTTAACGTTTATCAGTTGGCTGCTTTGGCATTGGGTGCCGGGAATGCGAGAAGCAGAAAGTTGGCTTTTGGTTGGTGCCATCGCGGCCACTGTACTTTGGCAACTGCGTCGAATCTTTCAAACTCGAACCTCACAAATTCTTGCCCTTTATGAAACTGCCAGCGATGGGTGGGCCCTGTTTCTCTGTGCAGGGGTTTTGATTGGTTCAACGGTTCATGCGATCGCACTTTACGCAGCGCTTACTTCGCCCTCCCTAGTTGTCCTGGCAGCAATTTTCCTCGTGACAGCCGCCAGCACCCGTACCTGGCAAACCCGCTCAGAGCTATCATTTTGGGTCATCGGACTGGGCTTAGAGTTACTAGTTGCCGAAAGCCTGGCCTGGGCAGAACCCTCCATTCCCTATCTGAGCATTATCAACGTCGGATTAGGATTGGCGACTCAAGTGGTGGGCGATCGACGGCAGACAAATGGAGTTTGGGGTTGGCATGGATTGCCATTGGTCTACGGTAGTTTTGCGCTGTTTCTGCGTCTGCAAACCTTTGAGGCGTGGACGGGCATGATTTCTCTGGGTGTGGCGCTGATTGCCATTGGAGTCGGTCGCCGCCTTCCGACGCTTAAACCACTGACTTATTTGGGCGCGATCGGCATCTCTCTATCGGCTTATGAACTGCTGTTTTATCAAATTCAGGCATTAGATTGGAGCGATCGCTTAATGGCTATGGCAACTCTTGGTGCCGTTCTGATGGCGCTCTACAGATGGCTATTTCCGCTGTGGTCAAACTACTTTCGATTAAGTCTTGCCGAAGTGAAACAACTGGCTCATCTTCACTGGGGAATGAGTAGCCTTATTTTAATCGGAGCGGCTGTTCTCACATTACTTGTCCCCACTCCTGGGACTTTAGCGCTAATTGGTTTTACAACAGGAATGATCCTCTCGCTGTATGCCATTTTTCAGGCACGACGACACCCTAGCCTCACAACAGCCGAATTTTGGCTCTACGCAGGTCTCTTAGAAGCCGCAGGATTAGCCTGGTATCTCAGCACAAAACCCTGGTTTAGCGGAATTTTTAGCAGCGTTTTCCGTCCTTATGCGGGGGCACTTACGGCGATCGCTGCCTTCTTGATCTTCGTGACTCCGTGGGATCGGTTGGGTTGGGCAAAGCGCCCCTGGCAAAGGGTTTCGTTGGCGGTTCCTCTTTTGGTGCTGGTGGGAACGGCAGCGATCGTACAGCCGCTCAGTCTGATTGTTACAGGCGTTTTCTATAGTTTAGTTGCTTCCATTCGTCGAGAAGTGCGCTGGACTTATCTCAGCGTTGGCTTACTAAATTGGTTAGTTTTGAGCCAGTTAAATCGGCTGAATGTTGATTTGTTGTTCTGGCAGGTGCTACCGATCGGGGTTTCAATTTTGTACTTTGCTTACATTGAGCCATCTTTTCAGCAATCAGACAAGCATGAATCTCGGCACCATGTTCGGATTTGTGGAGTGGGTTTAATTTGCATTGTTGCTTTGTTTACTCAAGAGAACTATGGTATTCTTCCGGGCATTATCAGTTTGATTGCGATTTTTGCTGGATTGGGACTAAAGACCCGTGCATTTCTGTATGTCGGAACGGCTGTCTTTTTGCTTAATGTATTCAATCAGCTTGTGATTTTAGCTACGGTCTACTCATTCCTCAAGTGGGTAATTGGTCTGTGTATTGGAATTCTCCTAATCTGGGTGGCTGCTAACTTTGAAACCCGTCGAGAGCAAGTCACAACCTTGATGCAAAACTGGCTTTCTCAGCTACAGGAATGGCAGTGATGAGGAAGGAGACTTGAAGGACTCGTAGGGTAGCACTTCTCACTACCCTTTTAGTATCATTTTCCTAAATAACTTTGAACTAGAGAGTTTGTCACTCTACTGAGTGATTAGTCCTTTTGCAAATAATGTAGGTAGATCAAGAATGTACAGCGATCGCTCTTGATAAGGCACTGTTCCTTGAAGATAGTCAACGGGCACGGACTCGATCGCATTTGAGATCTTGGACAATTTGCGTGGATTTAACAAAAACATGGTATCTCGAATTCCATCAACCACGATACCAACCACAAGGCTATTAACCTCGATGACCATCACTTTAGCAGGACTAACAAACGTCTTTAATGGCTGATTTAACAACCCCTTAATATCAATTAAAGTAAGAATCTCACCCCGAAAGTTGATGTTTCCAACAAAATGACCGGGGCAGCAAGGAATCGGAATGACTTGACGAACATCTAGAAATTCTTTGATGATTTTCAAGTCAAACCCAAAGACCTCATTGCCCAACGCGATCACCGCTAAAGAATTTAATCCTTCTGCATGTTTCCCATCTGCGGATTGTTTGAGCCTGTTTGTTCGCTCTTGTAGAATTGCTCTTTCTTCCGAGGTCGCAGTTGAGCAAAATTTAAGCTGCTGTACTGATAAAGATTGAAGACCCTCCGATCGCTCTCCATCGTCATCACCGTTACCATTAGTTCTGTTGTTTAACCAATCAACGCTAGTGATATTTTGTTGAATCTCTGGAAAACAGCCCCACTCCTCTGGAGCGTTTAATACCAAATCAACCAACAAATGATACTCATAAAAATCAGTTAATTAACCGATTTCTATCTCTCAGATTTGAAAAACCCCCATCAGGGAAGCCGTTTCAAAGTCCCCCAAAATGGGGGATTTAGGGGGCGAGGATCTGTATCAGTAACTAGTGAATTTGGTATAAGATAAAGATCTCCTCGTTGATCGTGATATCAGCAATCGTAATATCAGCAAGGATATGGTGTGCAATCAAAGCGACGAATGGGATCAAACGGCATCTGGCGGTTGATAGCTTAGGCTTTCCGTTTTTTACCCACTGCACCAGGGCGAATGTGACCGATGACCAAGGACTCATTGAGATGCTGACCCAGAACATCGACTACTTCCGACAGAAGCCTTCCGACCTGCCCAAGGCGACCCTTTTGCTCGACCACGGCTATCACCCTGACAAGCTTCAGAAAGCGCTGGAGCAGGTCTGTCCAGAGATTATGACTAAGATTGAGTTTGAGGTGTCAGAGAAACCGTCCAAGGCTCAGAAGGCGGCTCAAGGCAAGTCAGGGTTTGTGCCTATGGCAGTGCGATGGGTAACTGAGCGCACAGCCCTGTAGGAGGGTTTCCCTCCGTCCGCCATCGACTGGGCAAGAGAGCGGTCTAATAGTTGGGTGGAACGGTGCAAGAACTTGGTCAAAAACTTTGAGTGGACATTAGAACATGCAAGAACAAAGCTCAATCTTTGCTTCATTCGGTTGATGGTGAAGCGATTAGCAACTTAAATAGATGTCAAATGGATTCTATAGTATCTGCAAATTTTTACGAGATACCCCTGCATTCAAAGAAACCCCCATTATTATTCTTACGGGCCAGAACAAGTCTTCAATTGATCGAACCCGTGCAACAATGGTCGGTGCAACCGAATTTTTAATTAAACCTCCCCACCCTCCAGAGCTGTTGAAACTTGTTAAGAAGCATTTGGATTTGAAGGGCGAGACTAACTCAGCTTCCACATCATAGTTATTAGGTTCATACATTTGAATTAGGTCAAGGCTCCTCTTTTGAGGGTTCCTGAAAAATCAGAGATGAAACCTAACCTAACTCCAAACTGGTGACACCAAAAATACGATCGCTCTCTACGTCTGGAATCCGACCATGATACATGCGGACACAGGTAAACACAGGCTGTAGTCGGTACTTTTGAATTAGAGACGCGATCGCTGGATTCACATCAGGTAGATCAATGAAGACAGGTTGATCTGCAACATGACCGATCAAAGCACGAAAAATACAATCCGCAATGTCAACGTGATCAGCAAACAAAGCCCCAATTTTGAAACCTTGACGACAGGGACGTAACACGCCATATCCCACCAAGCGATCGCTGGACAACACTCCGTAGGCGGCTCCTCCTCGGACAGATATCCAGAATTTTAGAAAGTGAGGACGACTGGCTAAAAAGAGTTCGGCATCATAACGGGCAAGCTCTGCAAACGGCACATTGATTAATGGAGTCACTTCATCAGATGGGACGGGTGCAGATCCTTGTGCATGGCTCGACGCTTGATAAACATGACGAACATGACGATAAGCCGGGATAAACTCAAGGCGGCAACAAGTGGCTTCTCGATCGACCACTCCATCCAGTCCAATCCAGTGCTGAGACGGCTCTAATCTTGTAGATAATTGCTGCCACGCAGCTTGCCAAATCTGTTGCCCGTAGCCCCGTTTCCGCCACTCTGGTTTGACAATGTATAGACCGATGAATGCGAAGGTGCGATCGTAACAAACCGCCGAAATACAGCCGATCATTTCTCCATTGATCTCTGCCTTGAGAAAGCCTGCGGGATCTGCTGCATAAAACGCGATCGCGTCCTCAAGTCCCGGATTCCAGCCTTCCAGAGCAGCCCAATCTAACGCCAATTGCACATCCGCCAGCGACATCGATCGCACCTTCAAATCATTCATTCCTGCCTCCAAAACAGATTACCCGCATGGGCACTGTAGAAGTTTAGGAAAATTAGCAGAATTTGAGAAGTACAGCCTACACCCAATTCTCAAAGGAACCCATGATAGAAGTCTCAACCCTGGAACTCTTGGTCAAGCGGATTGCTCCTAAAATGGCATTACCTCCCGCAGCGCAATCGGTTGCGCGTCGCGTCGTTCAAGGCTACTTTTTGACAATCTCTAACCTCGAAGCCAAAGATCTGAGATATCGATTAGAGTTTCGCATCAGTTTGCCTGACAGTCCCGCGGATATGGATGCGGTCGATCGCATTCTAGAAGGCAACACCTTTTTGATCTACGACATTGCTGGGTTTAACAACATCTTGACGCTCAATCGCATTGGCATGACGGGTCGATATGTGAGCCAGGAGTTCATTATTCCTGCTCAAAAAACGGCTTCTGTCGAACTGCTACCTGATGTCACCAAGTTTGCCAGTTTGCCTGATCCCCAGTTAGAAATTCGCGGCTATGTGTCGCTGTCGTTGCCTCGCGATTTTTCGGGTTCGACTCCGTTTGAAAAACTGATTGGCAAACCCCAACTGCCTCAGCCCGCCAAAGTGCTACTCAATGCTGAAATTCGCGGCACGTTTTTGCCCAACGATTTCCCCAGCAATCCCAACAGTGCTGACTTTGACCAAATCAACTACTCTCTAGCATTGGCAAGCGGCAAAGCGCTGAATCTGGTGCCCTCTGAGCCTTCTAGACTGTTGGTGCCCGGTAGTGCAGTTGGAATCGAAGTCACTTCTGAAATCCCCAGTCTGCCCCCTGCCAATGGAACCGGAACCGACTCCGCAAATCTTGTGTCAATGTTGGCTGCAATGTTATCTAATGGCAACGGTAACGGAAGTGGAAATGGGAACGAAATTGAAACCTTAAATCAATCGTTCGCCGAGCTAAATCTACCGCTGAGAATGTCTGCGCTCTAAGTTGTTAAATCCTTCATGGGGGAACTTTGAACCAAAACTTATGGCTTGAAGTTCTCCCTAACTAGAGGGTTTGATTAGACGACGTGATCAATAACGCAGTCAACGACTTTATTGAATTTACAACAATTCGCGTTGAAGCCTCGATCGACGTAAGTTCGACAAAGTTTTCTGCTTCGGTTTCAGGTGCTTCTGCCTCCCAGCCCTACCGTGTATACACAAGTCGTCGCTTCGTTTCAGGCGGCTTCAGCCCCCTAAATCCCCCATTCTGGGGGACTTTGACCAAGGAAAGATTTCCAAAGTTCAGAGCCATGACGACGGCTCAAAGTCCCCCATTTTTGGGGGATTTAGGGGGCGAAGGATCTCAGCAATGACAGATTGATCAACTTGTGCGTACACGGCAGAACCCCTCAACCTGGGGGACTTTCAGACAGAATCTTTGGTTCAAAGTCCCTTACAAGTGCGGAATTTGAGGGACAACTTGATGCAACCAAACTAAAGCATTGCGTTGAGTTCATCGTCGAATTCTCCTGAGAAACGATCGCTGCCCACAATCACACTTTCCGTTTCCCGTCCTTTCTCTTCCTCCTTCACTGTCATGAATGCAGAATTTTGCTTTCGGCCGCTTTCTTTTAGCTGGGTTGCAATTCATCCTCAACCGAGGGGCGTAGTACAGTTTATGGGAGGCGCTTTTTTTGGCACGTTTCCCACACTGTTTTACCGATACTTGCTTAGACGGGTCTATGAGGCAGGTTATACAGTGATTGCGCTGCCGTTTCGGTTTAGCTTTCGGCATTGGCCGCTGGCGGTAGGTCTACTCAAAGAACAGGATGAACTGCGGCGAGAAATTGCGCTGACGGCTCAACAGTTGGGCTACGAATGTGACCTTTATCAAGACAAAACTCGCTACTTTTGGATGGGTCACAGTCTCGGCTGCAAATACATTGCACTACTAGAATTTTTGAGCGACGATCGCTGGCCTTCTCTTCTAGAAACCTGTACAAATGCTCGTCAAGTTGAGCAACTCAAACACGCCATTGCTGACCTTCGCCCCAATACCGTTTCGATCAAGGGACAACCCTCACTTTTGCTGGCACCCGATATTTCAGATACCGAGAGTGCGATTCCGATTCGGGCGCTGGCTCAACTGCTCGATCGCCTTCAATTAGGTGTATTACCTACGCGCAAACAGACCCAATGTTTGATTGCTCAAAGTGATTTATTTAATTTGACGGGCTTGATCTCTTTTGATCGCGACACCATTGCTGGAAGTGTTGCCAATCCTGGACAAAAACCATACACCGAGAATGATGTTTTGTGGTTACTAAATCAACTTAAGCAACGGGCTTTTCCACTACTCCATCAAGAGCTTTTGGGTAAACATCTCGAACCTGTGGGCGTGAAAATTGGATCATTCATCGTGGATCTCAATCCCTTTGATAAGTTTGTCAAGAGAATTAGCGATCGTCCCCTCGAAGATAATGTTCTTCAATTTCTAAAAGAGTTGCAGCAACGCCAACAAGCTCCTAACCTGGCTTCAAATGTTCAAAGCTTAGAGGACAATAATAGTATAAAAAATAGTATAAAAATTCCAGTGTCAGCAGTCTCTATTTCACAAGACTGAGAGATGTTTTGTATTGAAATCTACCAATTGGATGTTATTTGTGGCTGGGCTGTCATGATTTAGTGAACAACATACTCACAAATTCGGAGGCAGCATGGTCGCAAATCAGGTGCAAGAGGCAGCAGAAACTGAACCTCAAGAAAGTGTCGCATTGCCCGAAACACACGGACAGCTAGTAATCATTGGTGGGGCAGAAGACAAAGAAGGAGATTGCAAAATCCTGCGGGAATTTGTGCGGCGATCGGGCGGTCTGCAAGCGCGACTTGTGATCATGACTGTTGCAACAGGATTGCCCGGAGAAGTTGGCACCCAATACACCGAACTTTTTGAGGGAATGGGCGTTGCGAGCGTCAAAGTTTTGGACAATGCCAAACCAGAAGATGCCAGTGACCCAAGAGCGTTGGAACTGATCGAGCAAGCAACGGGTGTCTTTTTTACGGGAGGCAATCAGGCACGGATCACCGAGTTGCTCAAAGACACAGAACTAGAAGCCTTGTTGCATAAGCGGTTTTCAGAAGGCATTGTGATTGCGGGGACGAGTGCAGGCGCGGCGATGATGCCCGACATGATGATTGTTGAAGGCGAATCAGAAACCAATCCTCGGATGGAAGTTGCCCAAATGGATCGCGGCATGGGCTTTTTGCCAGGTGTGGTGGTCGATCAACACTTTGCCCAACGCGGCAGAATTGGCCGTCTCCTATCAGCCGTTGCTCAACAACCTGTTAATCTAGGATTTGGCATTGATGAAAATACAGCGATCGCTATCAATGGCAAAGAGTTAGAAGTGATTGGCGAAGGGGCAGTGACAATTGTGGATGTTGCCAATATCACTCATAACAACGTTGATGAACTTCTCAAAGATGAGCCACTTGCTTTGTGTGGTGCCACGTTGCACATTCTGCCCCAAGGCTACAAATTTGACTTAGAGAAGCGGCAGCCGATCGACTAGTCAGCAGTGAGTTGATAGTCAACTTCATAGCAAGCTGACAAGTTAAATTCAACATCTCCTCAGATCCCTGGTTTCATCAAGAAGTCGGGGATCTGTTTATGTGAAAGGTTTGATTTACTAATCAGTCATATTAAGTCGGACTAATACTTAAGAAATAATAAGATTTGTGTGTTTGTATCAAACGATGCTAGAGACTGTTAGGGAAATCAAGTAATAGATAAAAAAAGATAAGAACTGTTCAATTTCTTTAAACGCGATTTAGGAGAAGTTTAACCGACTCTTCAATTCTCCGTTTAGGATAGACTGTGAACACGATTCTGAAGGCAGGGTTTGACCTATTCGGAGTTTGAGGCCTGGGCAGTTTCTCCTACTTCCTTTTCAAAACGAGCCACTCTTGAAGCTCTGTGCCTATTTCAGTTCACTGTCATGTTTACTTAATTATTTTAACGGCGAATTTTCCATCCATGAGTTCGATCGAAATGCCGCTCTAAAGGAGTCATTCAAAATGCAGCTAGTTCCACGACCACGACGGGATGGAGAGTCCTCTAAAAAGTTTGAATCTGATCATCCGCCAAATCAACCCTGGATTGCGTTTACCGAGCAGTCAAAGGTGGGAGATGACAGACGCTCTCGTGACCTGCACACTGGAATTTTGCGCGATCGCTACACCGATGACGCTCTAGATTATCGTGAGTCTGATCGCGTGGTGATTTTGGTTGATGGCTCCAATCTGTTTTATGCGGCTTCTCAACTCAATTTAGAAATCGATTATGCGCGGCTGCTGGCTTATTTAACCAAAAATCGTCGTCTGGTGCGGGCTTATTTTTACACGGGGGTCGATCGCTCCAACGAAAAGCAGCAAGGGTTTTTACATTGGATGCGGCGCAATGGCTATCGAGTGGTTACTAAAGATTTAATCCAGCTTCCAGATGGTTCCAAAAAGGCGAATCTGGATATTGAGATTGCGATCGATATGCTGACATTGGCGGCTCACTGCGACACGATGATTTTGCTCAGTGGCGATGGCGATTTGACTTATGCAGTCAATCAAATTAGCTATCAAGGTGTGCAAATCGAAGTGGTTAGCTTGCGTTCGATGACCAATGATACGTTGATTAACGTTGCTGATTCCTACATCGATCTCGAAACCATTCGCCAAGATATTCAAAGACTGTAGTCAAAAGTGTGGCGGTCTTGTTGGGTGATCGGGGTTGTGGGGCAGTCGATCGACTCCTTCCAACTCTCCTGAATCCAAACTGTGGTGTGACTATTCGCAGACGAGTCTTACGATCGCGCCTCATAGCTAATGTGATCTGATTGATAAGCGGGTGGCTCTACGTGAATCAGGACTCTGACAGGACTGTACTTTTCCGCCAGCCGAGTTTCGACTTCTTCGGTAATGTGGTGCGCCGTCTCGACATCTTGAGCATCTACAATCAGGTGCATTTCAATAAAAGATTGACGACCGACCACTCCCCGCGAGGCAATGTCATGACAATTTAGGACTCCAGGCACCTGCGTTGCAGTTTCGTAAATCGCTTCGGGCGCGATCGCCATCTCATCCACTAGCCAGGGCAAATTTTGGCGCAGCACTGACCATCCACTCGTAAAAACCAGAATCGCCACCGGAAAAGACAACGCCACATCCAGCCATTGCCAGTTAAACGCCCAGATCCCAATCAAACCAGCCAACACGCTAATCGTCACCCACACGTCGCTCATGGTGTGTTGGGCATCCGCAATCAAAATCGGACTGCTGACCCGTTTTCCTTCTCCCCGCTCATAGAATGCCACAAAGATATTCACGCCCAAAACCAGCAATAGTAGCCAGAGTTCGGTTGCAGAGATTTGAATGGGTTTGTTGGTGCCAATCAGCCGTTCGATCGCGCCTTGAATAATCTCAAAACAAGCAATTCCTAGAAAGGCAGAAATGCCCAGTGCGCCGACCGCCTCAAACTTTTGGTGTCCGTAGGGATGGTCGCGATCGGGCTGAGGAGATGAAAAGCGACTGGCAATCAATCCCAAAATATTATTAGCGCTATCGGTGAGGCTATGAAGGGCATCCGCCAGCAGACTCAGCGACCCTGTTGAGTATCCAACGACGGTTTTGAGCGCCATGACAAATAGGTTGAGCAGTAGAGTAACGACTAATACTTTGCGTACTGTCGATCGATTGTCCAGAATCACAAGATCCACCTGATACCGTTTAGTTGCTATGACGATTAGTGTAGAACAGAGCGGGCTAAAAAATTCTGAAGTCTTGACTGCTTATAGAATTCAGCTTTCTATAGCGTGTGTGAACTCTTGAGGCTACTGTCAACTAGCGATCGAGCAAGACGGTTAAAAGCGCAAGTCTTTGTGATTGAGAGGCTGTTTCTTTATGTGTATCTTTGTCATTTAAGAAAACGTGAATTCGATGGAGTTTTCTCACTTCGTTATTCAGCACTTCTGCCCCTCAACCCCCCAATTTTGGGGGACTTTGAGACAATATTTCTCGTTCAAAGTCCCTCACTTGTGGGGGATTTAGGGGGCTGAAGCCGATTGAAACGAAGCGAGTCACTCTCATCGAACTGACGTTAAGAAAGTGTTGTTTTCTTTCTTGAGCAACTTAGAATCTATCAATAGGCGGAGCTATCGTTGTTGTCTTCATTTCGTTAAACCTGTCAAGAGACGGTTGTAAAATCCCAACTGCTGAAGTTATCTGCAATCTGTTTGCGTGTGACTTCGATTTGAGTGCCCCAGGGATTGTAAAGCTGAAAGCGATCGCTGATGGCGTTGTAGTTGAGAAGTGTGTAAGAGTGATTGGCCACAATGCCATACTCAACCGTCGCTCTTGTGTTGAGTGCAACCATGCTGCCAGCGTTCATTAAGCTGATCAGATGATTGGCGTTATTGGGTTGGGTGTGACTGCTCGTAGTGCGTCCTGTCAGTTGTGTCAGCGTGTCGTCTGGCCAACCGTAGTTGATTCCACTGGCGTTGGTAAAAGTGGCTGTAGTCGCAATCGTTTTACCGTTGTAAGAGTTGCTATTGTCTTGACCGATCCAGCCTGATTCATTGAGTTGAGCATAGGCTTTCTCGATGAGGGCGACCCACAGTTCGTTATTAGGATTGGTGAAGTGACCGCCCCCCCAACTGGCAAAGGCCGCCGCTCCTTCGGGACGAACGGGCAGAAAGCGATCGACCGTCACATAATCTGCAACGCCCTTGTTAAAAAAGCGAACCGTGTAAGTGTCGTCTCGATTGTCAATCAACATGCTGAGAATGGTATTAGGAGCGCGCAACGCAACCGCCCCCAACGCCGAAAGCAAGTAGCAGTTTGATACATCTTGCTGCACGATATCTTGGTAGCTGATTCCGTTTTGAAAGAGATCGCCATTTACAGACTCGTATTGATAAGTTGTAGTGCGATCGTAGGAAAGCGCGATCGGACGATCCTGTCCCAAAAACCATTTGCCGATCAGACGATCGAGTTGTCCAGCGCTGCTGTTGGCATAGAGACTGCCGATTCCAGAGCGCAGATTGGCGGGTTCACTGTAGACGACTTTGTTGGCAAGAACCTTGACGTATTCTGGCATTCCAAACTGAGCCGCATGAGTCACGATCGCTCTCAAGTCGGTCAATTCTGTAGGGTCGATCGTGCTGTAGTCTTTGGTTTCTCGAAGCAGCGTAATCATGTCGTTGCGATTGAGGGAGCCGTCTGCAAACAGTAAGTAGCGCGCTTCGCCAATCAGTCCTGCATCGCGTAAGTTAGTACTAAACCAATCGCCTTCGGAAATGCTGAGATGATAGCGAGTGTCACCGCTAAATTGTTTGACTTGTACAAAGTAAGTTCCGATAGATAACTCTGCGCCAATTAATTCGGCAACACTGCCCCGTTGAAGAGAATTAACAATAGAATCACTGTCATCTACAATTTTATTACCGTTAGTATCGCGGACTAATTGAATATCTGCGTCACTAGCCAACCCAGTTAAGGTAATGCTGGCAGAAATGCTGGAGGTAACGCTAAATCGATAGTTGTCTGAGGGATTGCGATCGCTCACATCACCCCTTAATATGCGAGTCCCGGCTAGCGTTCCCAAGTCCATCTCCTGAGTAGAGACCCCAGGCTGAACCGAGCCTCCCACACCGGACTGAGAAGCAGCACTCACCGCAAGAGCAGTCTGTAGCGGAGCATCACAACTCCAGAAACTCAAGGGGTTGGCATCAAGTTGGAGGCGATCCGATGTGGGCATCTGTTCTGTCCTTGTATGAGCGATCGGGGCTGATTTGCGACTCATTTTTTAGCTTCACAAATCTAGTTAAGCCTTCCCCCTGTTTTCAATAACAGCACAGGTTTGGGAGAAAATGAAAAAACGGAAATCAAAAAAGACATTTCTAGAAGCCCGATCGCCGTACCATAAAAGAAAGATTTATCGCTTTATGCCATGACATCCCTGACTCTAAATTTAATCGAAGGTTCTGTTACTTTTCGGTTTACCCCCGAAGCCGCTGCCGACCTAAAGGGAGCGATCGCTCAACTGATGGAAAGCCTGAAAGTTACTGCTACCAAGACTCTTGGCACTAGAGCAACGCCCCAAAAGCCGATGGAATATCGCTACACGGGCGATGTTTTTCTAGAAATCTTCTGCAACCCCAATATTTGGCCTACTCCATTCGCCGCCAAAGTGCTGATTACATTGAGGGACGATCGGATTCGCATCACCACCGAAGCTGAACTAAGTCGGATCATTGACGATCTCAACCAGTATATGGAACAATCTAGCTAAATTTTAGTTTGAAAGCAAAAAGCCTCCCTTAGACTGATCTTAGAGAAGCTTTTGCAGGCATTTGTATGTATTTAGATTGGCTCTACTCCATTGGAGAGATGTCGGTTTCTACATGCCAATGCTCGTTACTGGCGTTGTTTGGCGGAGCGCCCTCGACAATTAAATAGCTCCAACAATACTTTTCGCGCTGTGCTCCAAGGATATAACCAGGTCTTTGGTTTACTTGAACTTTTTGCCCAAAGTGAAACTTGGGTGCTGTGAAGGAAATGACTGAGTTATCGATTTGGATTGGTTCAAGCATATTACATCAGAAGGATTTCTATTAAGCCTCTTGTTAGTGAATCTGTAAGAGGTCTGGTTATCGTTCCCAATCTGTAAGAGTTTCAGCCTCGGTGCCAGAAATTCGTCATCAGTGGGATGTTTGAAGATTTTTGTTAATGCTCGAAGATGTTTTGATATTGCAATAAGTCCAGCGATGCAAAGACGGGAAGACATTGGAAACACTGTTCAGCCAGGTCTAGTCGCTCCTCTCGCTCTAGCATGGTGATTAACTTTTGCCGAGCGCTGATCAAATAGCGGACATCATTCGCCGCATAGCGAAGCTGGGCTTCAGATAAATTCATCGCGTTGCCCCAATCAGAGCTTCCAGCACTCTTGTCTAACTCCACCCCCTCCAATTCCTGAATCAGATCCTTAAGACCATGACGCGGCGCATAAGTGCGAATTAGCTTGCTGGCAATTTTTGTGCAAAAGATAGGATTGACCTGAATGCCCAAATGATGGCGCAGCGTCGTGATATCGAATCGGGCAAAGTGAAAGATTTTTGTAATGTGAGGCGCTTCTAAAAGCTGTTTGAGATGAGGCGCTTGAGTCTGACCTCGATCAATTCGCACGACCGTCACCCGATCGCTAGCATCACAGAGTTGAACAAGACAAAGCCGATCGCGCAGAGGCAACAACCCCATCGTTTCGGTATCAACGGCCAGCGCGTCTGTCTGCAAATAAGTCTCCAGCATGTCAGCGGAGAGATCGCCCGTGTAGATTTGAAAATCGTTGGAGTCCATAAAAAAGAGTAGGAATCGGGAGGGAGATGCTGCCCTGCTGTGATTTGCCCGATTATTCTAGTCCTTTTTGATTCCCTAAGCTCCCTTTCCTACTCCCAATTTGTACTATCCACGGATAAACAACTGCGTAAAGTAGATCTCATTTTTGGCATTTTTGCTTACGCCAATCCCGGTGAGATTGAATTGCCCCTGAATGTTTCTCAGATGCCCCGGACTCTTGAGCCAGCCTTGTACAGTCTGAGTTGCCGGATCTTTGTAGCCCATGTTGTAGGCCACATTTTCGGCGGCAGCCCGATAAGCGATCGTCTTACCAATTTCTTGAATGCGCTGGTCAAAGCCTTGATGACCAAAAGACACCCTTCCACTCGCCATATTTTGGCTATGAAGCCTCGCCTGCTGAGTGATAGAAGAATCCAGCTTTAGGGCGGGTAGTTTGCGAGTGGCGCGATATTGGTTGATCTGCTTGAGAATGGATTGCTCCATCGCGGCTAATGATGGATCGGCTTGAGCAATCAGTTTGGGTGCTGTAGAAGTAGCCTGCGGCAGTGTGGCCGGAGTAAAGCTATGAGCGCACTGAGTCAGGCTCAAATTGCTTGCGATCGCTATCGTGCCGATCGTGACTCCAGACAAAAGGTTTTTCAGCATGGACAGCCCTTTTATACAACTTAACGGTTGACGTATCGAGAATTTACAGGTTCCCGCTTTGTAATGATAGTCACTTAGTCGAGTGTGAAATTACAGGTGAAAAAAGAGCTACTTCTGACAGACCGACTGTTTTTTTAGAAGTTTTTTTAGAGATCGATTAGTAGAACGATCGCAAGTCTTAAAAGCTTCACAGTTTTAGGAATTAAATCACGTAAATCTGCTTAAGTGGAAACCCCAATTTGTTATTTCAAAGCCAACAAACCTGAAAAGAAATTATTCCTTAAGTTATAGGGATTTGTTTTTTAGTTCATGAATAATTAAGGATATACTTTGATCCACCCAATCTACTAACTCGAAATGCTCAAAGCTGATTTTTTCACCTCATCGCTCTTTTCCCAGAGGATTTCATTGATTAGTAGATTAGACTCTGTTTTAGGAATTGCCACCTTTAATTTAGAGGGGTTGCCTCAATGCTATTTTGCCACCGAAGACAACCCCAATCTGATGTGGATTCAAACCGCCTTTCAAACGTTGGGACTGCGATCGCTGCTCTCACTCGGTGACTTTGACCACGCGATCGTTTATGGACAAAATCATTGCATTCTGCTCGTTCAGCAACCTCAGACGTATGTAGCAGTTTTGCTGCCTGCGACCGTCAAAGTTTCGAGTGATTGGATTGAGTGGGCCCAAAAGTTTGAAATTAACGAACTGAGCGATCGCTTTCAAGCAAGCTAAGACCTTACGCCACCTGCCGGACGAGGATAAGGTTTGACTAAGGTTTCTCCGCGATAAACATAGAAGGTTTCAACGACAATTCCACCCCGTCTGAGTGGCACTTCTCCTAACTTTTGAAAGGTCTTGAAATAAGGCACAAATTCAGCCGCCGAGTCTTCTCGCTTCTGGTATTGACTTGAGGTGATATATAGCCCAGTTTTGCCGATCCATTCTGTTGCGGCTGACCAAAATGCAAACCCGCGCACGTCTCTTTGATCAAAACAAGTCATCGGAATCGGGGCCAAAGGTGTCAACGCCATTGCCACATGTCCTGATAGATGAAAGCGATTGCTAAACATAAAGTCGGCTGATTTGAGCGCCGCCAAAAGCTGTGGAGAATTGGCAAACTCTCGCCGTAATTGCTGAATATCTACCAGCTCGATCGACGCATCTTCTTCTGGCTTGAGAAATCCTCCCAAAAATGCGGTATTGCTGGGAGTTTGTAGCGTGCCAAAACTGACGTGAGAGAGGGCGATCAGGAGTAGGGTGAAGATGACGATCGCTGACCCATTTAGCCATCGTTTCGTTAGTCTTGGATGCCGTTGTTGCCAGAGCGCGGCCTGTTGACCCAACATCGGGGTGGCGGCAAAAAATCCGGGCATTGTCCAGGTGGGCAAGATTTGCTGATAGCCTCCGATCAGGGTGAAGCTGAGGAAGGCGGGGACGGAAATCCAGAGGAGGAAGCGGGATGGGGGTGGAGGAGGCGTGAGGCGTGAGGCGTGAGGCGTGAGGGTGCGGACGAGTCCCTTAAGGGATACCCACCAGAGCGGCAGTCCGAAGGTTGGAAACAGGTAGGCTGACTGAATGAGGGCAGTTTTGATGACGTTGGGAACGCTGTAACCTTTGGAGGGAATGCCACGATTACTTTGGAAGCGAAAAGATACCCAATCGTGTTGCCCATTCCAATACAAAATGGGTGAAATCGTTAATAGAAACAATCCAAAACTAAGAAGTGTCCAGGGCGATTTTAGAGCGATGCGGTGAGGTGAACTAGTTAACACAAATGCCAACAGACCAAAGCCTAACAAAAAGCCATGATACTTTCCTAAACAGGCGAAGCCGACGAGCAATCCGATCAGCGCTAATCGATAAGTGGGACGGTATATTTGTTCATATGGAAAAAATTCGCAAGCCGCTACCCACAAACAGAGTGACCAAAAAAACATCAACGGCCCATCGGGGAGTGTGAGAATGCCGAAGCCGATTTGAAAGATGGGAATGCAGGAGGCGATCGCCAATGTCCACCAGCCGGCCTTCTGAGAAAATAACTGGACGGTGGCTCGGTAGAGAAAGTACAGCGTTGCGGTGTAGAGTAGCAGTCCCCCTAATCGAATCGTAAATTGTGAGACGTTGCCTGTAAGCCAGATGCCAAAAGCGGTTGTCCAGGCGACGAGGGGCGGGTGGTCAAAATAGCTCCAGTCGGGGTGCAGTGTGTAAATGTAGTAGTACGCTTCGTCAAACCCTGGAGGTAGTAAAAACGCGACGAGACTTCTAAAAACCAGCCCTCCGATCAGCAGAGTGACGATCTGCTTCGGCAGATATCTCTTTGAGATTGCCCGATTCGTTTTGTTGCTCCACCATTTTTGAATTGTTTGCATTACCGACCCAGAAAACGAACGACTTGATAAACGCCTACCTGTTTTAGCATTTCGTACTGCTGAGGTGAGATTTGGGCTTCTTGTAGCGTGCTGCTGGTTGTAATCACCAGAATCGATCGCTGTTTTTTCTGACGGAATTCTTCTAAATAAGGTGGCAGTTTGCGGGCGCGGTTGAGAAACACGATCGGTTGTTGTGTGTAAAAAACCAGACTCGGCTTCTCAAAAGAATTGGTTGCCATGACGATCGGTTCATCTGCCTGACGAATTTGCACCACCGTTTCGGCAACCTTTCTCAAAGGCAGTTGTCGCTCAATATCGATCACTCCAAAAACGGGCGTAACAAACAATAAAATGAACGCTGCGTAAGTGATTAACTGAACGCTCCAAAATCGCTGAATCTTGTGTTGAAAAATCAAAATTGTGCCTGCGATCGCGCCTCCTAACCAGATCAATAATCCAATCCAATCCAATTTTGCTTGTCGAATTCGCTCACCCAGATTGGGCATGGAGGGATCACTATCGAGCCAATTGGGACTATAAAACGCACAAACCGCCAGCGTCAAACACAATGCCAAACTGACATAGACACTCAGCTTAAACGCCCACGATTTGGACTGAGTTTGCATCTGATAATTCCACCACAGGGCGACTAGAATGGCGGCAGCGGGGACGAGCGGCAAGGTGTAAGTAATGTATTTTGTGACGGCGATCGTAAAAAATCCCAGTACAACCCCAAACCAAATTAAAGCAAACAGTCCGAGGTGTTGCGATCGCGGTTTCTGTCTCCAGTTTTGTCGAGCAAAATGACCGATCGCAGCAGGCAAATAAATCGACCAGGGAAAGAACCCCGCCAGCACAATCAAAATGTGAAAGTACCACGGGCCTTGATGTTGGTTGACGACACTGGTGAAGCGATCGACATTATGCACCCCAAAAAACGAGTCTACAAAAGCCGCTCCATTTTGAAGATAGGCCGCCCCATACCACGGCACACTCAACCCTAAAAAGATCAGCATCCCCGGCAAAAGTTTAAGTTCTCTCAGCCCTTCTCGCAGCTTGCCCACGCAAAACAGAAAGAGAAGCACGATCGCTCCCGGCAGCACAATTCCTACGGGCCCTTTGGTCAAGACTGCCAGCGCCATCAGGGTATAGAACGTCAGATAAAAACGCGCTTGAAGTTGGGGGCGATCGACCTGAAGATATGCCAAAAAGAAGGCAAACAGCGATCCTCCAAAGCAAACACTCAACACCATATCCGAGTAGCCCAATCGCCCAAAAAAGAATGACTGAAGATTGAGCGCACAGATGGCGGAGCCGAGGTAGGGGAGGGAGGAGGGAGGAGGGAGGAGGGAGGAGGGAGGCTCGTTGGCTTTGTGATGGATGTTGAGAATGTGGAAGCAGAAGGCAGTGAGGAGCGTGCCAGCGAGGGCGGAGGGGAGACGGGCGGCCCATTCGTTGACTCCGATCGCTTTGAAGCCGATCGCTATCAGCCAGTAGATTAGCGGTGGCTTGTCAAATCGGGTGACTTCGTTGAAATAAGGCGTGATCCAGTTTCCGGTGACGGTCATCTGACGGGCGGCTTCGACAAAGAGCGGTTCTGTTTCGTCGAGTAATCCCGTGCTGCCGAGTCGATCAAAAAAGACCAGACAACTCAACAGGAAGATCCAAACGATCGGCAAAAGACGGATGATCCAGGGCGGCAATTTCTGCCCAAAAATCTGCGGATTCAAGCGATCGAAACTCCTCTATGCAGAAGCAAGTCAGCAAGCGGTAGTTTGACACGAAACCACACTTTTTGAAACCGTAACCAGAGAGGAGTAATGATGTTCTTTGTGGCTGTGATGTTCTCGTTCAGAGGCGCTTGGATCTTTGGGCTATAGCAGTCTTAAATTGGTCGTGAGACAGTTCGGTGGCGTGGTTTTGGTTTTTGGTTATTAGTTATTGGGATCTAAGGAAGGCTAAGGTCAGCGGACAGGGGTCGGGCTTCGAGGCGGCGGTGGATGAGTTGGGGCAACGGTTTGCTCGCAGACCCAAGAAGGTAAAGTCTCAGCAGGCACTCTTGTAGGGTTCAGGCGGATTAGTCGCATTAAAAAAGGAAGCGTTCTCGTTTTAGGCGGGGACGTTCTTGTTCTGAGTTGGGATGTTCTTGTTCTGAGTTGGGATGTTCTTGTTCTAAGTTGGGATGTTCTTGTTCTGAGTTGGAATGTTCTTGTTTTAGATGGAAATGTTTTGGGTTTGGGTAGCAATTGTCCCTCTTTCAACTCGATCGTTCCCTTTCCAAATGAGACAACCGATAAATCGATCGTGGAGTTTCCGGGCGGATTGAGAATTTCTTTGCTAAAAAAGATACAGCCCTTCTCCTCATTCGTCACTAGAATCTATGTTGGAAACAATTCCCCTTTTGCTGGCGACTCCGATCGCAAAAATTATTCTCGATAAGCTCTATGAAGGGGTAGGCTCCAAGCTTGGCGAAAAAGTGGTGGAAGCAGCAACGGCACCGATTCAAAAGTTGGGACAGGTGGTCTGGGATCGTTGCTTTAAGGGCAAGCCGGGAACAGATAAGTTGCTAGAAGCAGCGGCAAAAGGGTCAGAGCCTGAGCTAAAGCAGGTGCAAAATTATTTGCTGAAGGAGATGGAGAATCCAGCATTTGTGGAAATGGTGAGGCCGATCGCTCAAGAAATCCATCAGGTGTTGGTTCGGTTTGAGGATGTGAATGCTAAAAACGTCCAGCAGATTTTTGGTGGGCAAGGATTACAGGTAAATGAAAGGCAAGACCAGCCGATTATTCAAATTCAGGGCAATCCGACACTGCATTTTGGGACACAATCGAAATCTGATAACCCTAAAACCACTCTCATGTCTCACGATCGCTTGCGTCACCTAGAAAATCAGTTAGAAATCCTTCAAGAGCAACAAGCCGAGCTTGAACAAGAAGCTTTGCTGAGAGGAGGATTGCCCAAAGTTCAGATTGAGCAGGAATTACGACTAAAGATTAAGCCGAAAATTCGTGAATACGAGCAAGAGTATTGGCAGATTTTGGCTAAGTCTGCACCGGAAGTGATCGCAGACCCAGATGCTGAAGTCATTGTGGCGGAAATTGTCGAATCGGTGGGTCGGCTGGAGGCGCAGCAGGACTCTCCGACGGAAATCATGCAGATTTTGCTGGGACTACGGGACAAATTGAACCGACCGGAGACTTCGGCGGCGATTAAGGTGAAGTGGGCGTTGTCAGCAATTCCGCCGTTTGTGAGTCTGGCGACGGAAGGTGAGTTGGATTTGGAGAAATTTTTGCAAACGAATTTCCCGACGTTTAGAAGGTGGTCTAAAGAACTGGCAAAAAAGTTGTAGATCGCGATCGCTCTCAAGAGAGGAACGGTCGTGGTACGCGAATGCCTAAATCTCCCTTCTTTGCAGATAATAAGGAGGCGGCATTAAGAGACGTTAAAAACTTTACTGGACGAAGCGAGGAATTAGGCAAACTCGAAAAACTCTTGATCAATTCAGAAGAAGAGCAAGACCGTTACGTTGTTGGGTTAGTCGGGGGTGCAGGTTTCGGTAAGTCTGCTCTCGCTCAACATTTTGCCTACATTTATAGGAAAGAATTTCCAGATGGTGTAATTTCATTGAAAGTTTGTGGTGAGACGGCGATAGCCATTGCTTTTCGTCTTGCACGCCGTTGTGGAGAAGAGATTGAATCAGAAAACAGTTGGCAAGATGCTGAAGCGATTATGCAAGAATTTATTGCAAATCGTAAAATGTTGTTGATTTTCGATGATGTTACTGATCATCGTACTATTGAACCTCTACTTCTCCCTGAAAGTCAATGTTCTGTTATTTTTACAACTAAAGATCATAAGGTTTTCAATTCTCTGATTCTTCCAGAAAACAGAAGAATTTCTGTCTCCAATCTACCTCTCGAAGATTCTCGCAAGCTATTTAGAGATACTTTAGACGATGAATCTCGCTTCGTTCTCAAAGCAGTTGATGACATTATTAAAGCATTAGGGGGGCTTCCATTAGCAGTGAAAATAGCTGCTTTAAATCTTAAGCATCCAAACGATCAGAGTCTCGACAGCTATGCAGCCTCATTAAAAGAGGCTAAAAACACTTTATGGCAGGACAAGGATCTTCTAGAAGAACTTGAATTTAATACTGACCTAAACATTATTATATCGTTGGATTCTAGCCTGCAACGCCTAGAGAAAGATGAACAAGGTGCAGTTGAATTCTTCTCATGCTTAGGAGTTTGTGCTGAACAAGGATTTTCACTTCAGACAGCAATAGTAGCAAGCGGCTGTACAAAATCAAAAACCAAAAAATATCTTACGCGACTTCTCCATCTTTGTTTACTATGTAAAGCAGGAGACCGATATATATTTCATACTCTGATTCGTGTTTACGCTCGATATTGTCTAAGGAAAAGTAACAAACAAGAGGAAGTAGAAAGGCGATGTGCTGAATTTTTCATAGAAACTGTTAGAGAAGTTCAAGGACAAGAAGATGTTTCTACAGTTGCAAAAGATTTTGATGATATTATTTTGGCAGCACAATGGTTACAACGACAAGATAATTCTATATTGAGAACTTACAATTACTTGCAGTTCAGCAACCGCTTAAACCGATTATTTGGAGAACATGGCCACAGCTATTGGTCTCAAGCAATTAGGCTAATGGGAGGATTTCAGAAGTTGGCAGAAGATTCAGCAGATTGGGAGGCTGTAATCACATTCCGCACTCGTCAGGCAAAATATCTTGCTTTTCAAGGACATTTGCTAGAGGCAGAAGAGATGCTAGAGGCTAATATTATTAATTCAACTCTAGCGAAAATTGAAAGCTCTAAAACTTGCCAACGTGCCAGAGTAAAATACTTAGTTCGTCGAGCTAGACTTTTACAAAAGAGGAAATCAGAAGAGGCACTAAATCAGGCAGAAATTTTCTTAGAGGAAGCACGTTTGACCGTAGAGAAAGAGAAGCTAAGTGACCTAGAAAAGCGAAATGTTCTTGATAGTTTAGGAGCAGTTTTACAAGATAAGGAAGATTTTAAGCGCGCTCTAGAAATATATCAAGAGGTCAACACCCTTAACCAAAGTCTTGATGATAAATACTCAATCGCAAGGGGATTAAACTGTGAAGGTTTCTTGCTTGGAAAACTAAGTGAGTCTGATGAAAGTCGGTTTGCTGAAGCCTTAAATAGCTATAAGCGTTCCATTGAAGTTAGTAAAGAATTAAAACAATGGAACTATTTAGCAATTAGCCTAGAGCAATTAAGTAGATTGTACGAGAGGCGAGGTGATAAAGACCAAGCTATATACTACGTTAATTGCGAACTTCAGCTTTGGAAAGATTTGAAAGATGAAAGACGAGAAATTGTTCCTCTAGAGAGGTTAGCCAAGTTGAGTTTATTATTAGAACCTCCTAAAACTGATGAAGCTCAAAAAGCTTTTCAACGCAGAGTCGCCATAGCTGAAAAAATTGGTAATCTGAAACAAACAGCACTTTGCTTAATGCATTTAGGAGGTTTTTTTCATAGACAGCGTGATCTTGAAGATGCCCTAAATAATTTTATACGTGTATTTAAGCTCCGCAGCTATCTTGAAAGTCAAGAAAATTTAGCTTCCACCTTAAGAGATTTATCAAATCTATTTAAGCAGAGAGGTAATTTCAGTGAAGCAAAAAGAACGGTTGAATATGCCATCGAAATTTATACAGAGATTGACCATCTTCAAGAATTAGCAAGTAGCTTGAATATACGAGGATTGCTGCACAAGAGACTGAAAAATTATAATGATGCCCTTCATGATTTTAATTATCAAATTGAAATTAGTCTAAAACTGAACGATCAAAAGCAACTAGAGCATGGACTAAGAGGTATCAATAGTTTACTAGATATTCAGGAGTGGGATGAAGCAGAAAAAAGTCTTGAGGAGTATCGGAATAGATTTGATAAGCTACAGGAGCAACGCAATTTATTAGTATGGTGGAAAATACGCGCTGAGTCCTTTGAAAACCAGAACAAATATCATGAAGCTGAAGATTGCTATAGTAATGTTCTCAGCGAAGCTAAAAAGTTTAGTGATTCTCAACAAAGAGTAAAGGAACAGGTAACTGCTCTTTGTAGGTTGGGGCAACTGTATGCAAAAAACAGCGGTCAGGAAAGCCTTAATTGGTCAGTAAACCATCTTCATGAGGCGATTAAGATTGCTAGCAACACTCAACATTTGGAAGAAGCTCACGCTGCTGTGGAGGAAGCATTTCGGGGAGCAATTCAAGGAACTAATAGACGTAGCGATGTTTTGAATTACTGTGATGAGATATTACAAATTTTACCTGCTCATTCAGGCTTATCAGACTTACGTCAAGGTCTAGTTTCGTCAATAAAAACAGGTTTGGTGTTACATATCAAGACTCATCCTCAGAATAATTACCGATGGGGACATATTGCTCCTCACGATGGAGGAAAAGATATTTATTTCAGCGCTAAATATATTGGCACCAATTGCTTATCACAGTTGCAGAAAGGAACACTTGTTGAAGTCGAGGTGGAAACTACTAATGACGGTTATCATGCAACGCATATCAGAATTTTGAAGTAGAACCATAAAATTTCTGCTCTAAAGAAATTGATTCCTTGCTGAATCCCACGGTGCGATCGCTCCAGATTCGAGAGCAGCAGTTAGGAGGCGACCATCCCGATACGGCAACCAGTCTAAATAATTTGGCACAGTTGTACGACTCACAGGGACGGTATGAGGCAGCCGAACCTTTGTATGTGCGATCGCTCCAGATTCGAGAGCAGCAGTTAGGGCCAGACCATCCCGATGCGGCAACCAGTCTGAATAATCTGGCAGGGTTGTACGCATTGCAAGGGCGCTATGACCAGGCGGAACCCTTGTTGGTGCGATCACTTCAAATTCTGACCACAAAATTTGGTCTAGCCCATCCCGACACCCAGCGAATACAAATAAATCTAGCAACGCTCTATGACGACATGGCGGCACAGTGCAAACTGCAAGGGCGCTATGACAAAGTAGTGGAATACTTGGAAAAGGCGATCGTTCTACGTCAGTCGATCAACTAAACGATCACAAGGGCAGCCATGAGAAACACGATCGCTGGTTAAAATGAAGAGGCGATCACGCTTGCAAACGCGGCTGATACCCTAAAAACAGGTCTTACCATTCAGGCTTATGGACTTCTACACTCTTGTTCTAAGACAAAGCGCAGGATACTGGGTCGCACTCTGCCTAGAGAACGGCGTTGTTGGGCAAGGACACACCCAGGATACAGCCATTCAAAAGCTAAAAGACGCGATCGACTCAGTACAGCTAGTCGATCAGTCTGACAATCTCTACTCTGAACCTGTATCCATCAAAGCGCTGCATGAGTTTCTCAACATTGACTCTCAAGAGCCAACCTTAGAAACTTACGAACTACGGGCAGTCCATGCCTAAAAACATCCCTTCACTCAAGCCAAAGCAACTGATCAAAATTTTAGAACGGGCAGGCTGCACATTCTATCGCGAAGGTAAGGGAGATCACTGCCTGTATCGTCGGATTGTTGAGGATGAGAAAAGAATTGTCCCGATCGATATGGGCGCAGGTGAAATGTCTCCAGCTTATGTGTTGAGGATCTTCAGACAATTTGGCTTTACAGATGAGGAAATTGAAGAACTATTGGGTTGATGCTGTCTAGACCTTCCCTCTAGTGCTGGAGTCGATGGTCTCTTAGGCATGGACTTTTTGACTTTTGTAGGCGCGATCGTTGATATCCAACAAGCTCAAATATCACTCAAGCAAACTCCATGATGATGCTATTCTCTGTTGATGGCTGTTCTGATCTGGATTTCTCAAACAGCTTCCTCAGCCTCAAACACTCATTTCTAGCATTCGCTGCATCGGTCGGAGGGCCGCGAGTCGAGTGGCTTCGGGTAAGGTGATTTCTGGGGTGCGGTTTTTCATGGCGAGATACAGCTTCTCTAGCGTATTGAGACGCATGTGGGGGCACTCATTGCAGGCACAGTTGCTCATCGGTGGAGCAGGAATAAACTGCTTGTCGGGGGCGGCTTTTGCCATCTGGTGAAGAATGCCTGCCTCGGTCGCCACAATAAAAGACTGACTCACACTTTGCTGACAATACTTCAATAACGCCGTTGTCGAACCGATGAAATTTGCATGACGCAAAACAGCAGGTTCACATTCTGGGTGAGCAATCACCTCAGCGTCAGGATATTGAATCTGAAGTTGCACCATTTTCTTTTCTGAAAACGTCTCATGCACCATACAGCTTCCTTGCCACAGCACCAGATCGCGTCCAGATTGCTCACTGACATACTTGCCGAGATTGCGATCGGGCGCAAAAATAATCGGCTGATCGACTGGAATCTGACGCACGATCGACACCGCATTGGCGCTAGTGCAAATAATGTCACTCATCGCCTTAATGTCTGCTGTGCAATTTATATAAGAAATTACCAAATGATCGGGATGTTTTGCCTTAAATTCAGCAAAGGCATCCGGCGGGCAGCTATCGGCCAGAGAACACCCCGCATTCAAATCAGGCAGTAAAACGAGCTTGTTGGGGTTGAGAATTTTGGCTGTTTCTGCCATGAAATGCACCCCCGCAAAGACGATCACATCCGCGTCTGTCTGAGCGGCCTGCTGCGAAAGCCCCAGCGAATCGCCTAAGAAATCAGCCACATCTTGAATATCGGGGTCTTGATAGTAGTGCGCCAAAATGACTGCATTGAGTTCGCGCTTGAGGTCTGCGATCGCCTCAAACAAATCACGAGGCAAATCACGATGCAAACGAACCGTTGGAGAGGAAAGCTGAGTAAACACGATGGCGATCGGTTGAATAAAAGACCTGTGTTCCTGTTATTATAGTTTAATTCACCAAAACTAACAAGTTTACTTTTATCTAAACCTACTAACTCGCTCAAAACTCAGTTCACATCTGTCCAGAAATACAGACTAGAAAGAGCAGTCCCTTTGGGGTGATTAAATGAACATAGGATGATTAAATGAACAGCATTGGCTGAACATAACTTCGCCAATCCTACGATGCGAATACTTGGTACAAATCCTTGGTTGGGTGAAATCGAACCCAAGTGAACCTATGGCAAATGTGCCCTTGTCGAATCAAAACTCAAATCAACCACACGAGACTTGAAGACCAGAGTCCATAATTACTTTGAATCGGCTCTAATCGACCCACTTACACAAACGGTCTCCTAAAACTGCGCTACTTTTCTCCAAACTTTTAATAGAAACTTAGGTGCATAAGGTTTGAGAAAACTCTTAAAAGCTAGAGAAGAGTTGAGATCAGTTTTCCATCGAAACCTTATCAAATGGATAAGCTGTAACCCTTCTATAAGTTTTCTTTGAGCAAACAGATTGACGAGCAATCCTTCCAATAGTTGCCCCCAGACAACTGGCGCTAGCGGACGACTTCTAATGAAATCCCAGAAGGAATTGAGAGCTTTAATATCTCTGTGAGTCAATTCTCCGTCTACTCCTTCCGCCATTAGCCAATATTTTTGATAAGCATCGTTGTCCAATGTCTGAAGCAAAGCCCACCAGAGTCTTTGATAGCTCGTTTCTGGAAGATAGCACTGGGTACCTGTAAGTTCTTGAACAGCATTTAGGGAAATCTTGTAAGCATATTCAAGTTGTTCTTTACGATGGATTGTAGTTATTCGCGACCTGTCATCCATCCGGCGTTTTAGTAAGATTCTAGAAATGTTTTCTAATCGAGACTGACGGCTCAAGCGCCAAAACATATCATAATCTTGGGATCTCAAAAACGTTTCGTTATAACCCCCTATGCTCTGCATGAGGGCACTTTGTGACATCAGAGTTGAATGATGCATGGGATTATTAAACAGAAAAGCTGCTTCTAATCTTTCATGCTCTGAAGGAGGATAATCCTCTCCTATTTTACTCCCTTGGGGATTGATCAACTCAACGGCCGTCCCGATCGTACCCACTTCAGGATGCATTTCCAGATAGTCAAACTGCTGACTCAAGCGATCGAGAAAAGAAATATCATCACCATCCTGACGCGCAATATACTTGCCTTTAGATAAACTCAAGCCCTTATTTAGTGACTTTGTTAGTCCTAAATTACGTTCGTTATGAAGTAATACAATCCGAGAATCTCGATCGGCATACTCAATTAAAATAGGCCAAGTGCTATCTGTAGAACAATCATTGATAATGATGAACTCAAAGTCGGTAAAGGTTTGGTTTAAGATACTGTCTACAGCTTCTCGCAAATATTGAGAGCCATTGTAGACCGACATAACGACGCTGACTTTAGGAGTTGGGTGAGACATAAAATTTACGCTATGAGTTACACGCTGTCGTAGAGGTGATATGAATTACGGTTAGCAATTGAGACTCTTTCAGAACCTGCTTTCCTTCAAACAAAACTCACTACACCCAGGCACTCATTTTTTCAACAACAGGCAGTATAACTGAGGGATTTCCACGCTATTATTCAGTACTTTTTGCCGTATTGAATAATCTGAAAAAATATAGATTTAAATGAGCCTTTATATGAAAGCCGGATGCTGAAAAGGCTCCATTTAGAATTTTTAGCAGCAAATCTCTTTTTAGCAACAGAAAACTCAAGCATCCTGGTCGCTTGACGCAGTAATGAGTCCAAAGTTGCAGAGCAATCCAATATTTTTTCCAACCGCTTGAGCTACTCAATGCTTTAGAGATCAAATATTGATAATGATTGGAAAAGCTTTGTGATTTTAGGTGACGAAGAGACTCCGGAGCGCGGTTGTACGCACCTTCAATGAGTTGTAAGTAAGAGGCTTCTGACCGAAAAATATCTCGAAAGGACTTTGAGCGCATGGAGACCCGATAAAGCAAGTTAACTTTGGGAACTGAAACAAACTCATATTTTTCAGCTAACTTCACATATAAGTCTCGATCTTCGCTATGAGACAGCGACTCGTCGAATCCTCCGACTGCTTCCAAAGCCGCTCTCGCTATCAGTGAGTTAGAACCATTACCCACGATATTACTCAACAACAACTCAGCATGAACATTGCCGGAATAATTACAACGCCCACCTATTCCGATTAATTTGCCAGATTCATCAATTCGATCGAACCAGCTATAGGCAACGGCTGCCTTCACAGGAGGTTGTAAAGCCTTCCATTGATCTGACAGATTATCAGGCAACCACAAATCATCTGAATCGAGAAATGCAATCCATTCGCCAGAAGCTTGAGCAAAACCGATATTGCGGCTAGCCGCAGCATTACCCTTGTCACACACAATGACCTTAATCCGAGGATCTGGTTTCGCTGAAACAATCTCGAAGGTCGAGTCTGAAGACCGATCGATGACAACAATGACCTCGATATCTGAGAAAGTTTGATGGAGCACTGAATCAACAGTTTCTCCGATCGTAGCTTCCGCGTTGTAGGCAGGAATAACAACTGAAATGGTCGTCATGGCTTACTCACCTATTTCTTACAACCAATAATCTAGTGATGAACTAGACATTGTTTTATGCAGGATTGCTGTTCTATGAGAGATTTAAGCGATCGCAGCCCTTGATTTAAAGCTTGGTCAGTTGAAGAGGATGGTTGAGAAATTTTTGACCCACGATAGGATTTTTCCAAACATCCCCAAGGCGACTAGAGTTTTTTCAGCGGTGAGTTGCCCTTATCCAAACTGTTTTGCAAACCTACGAAAATTGGGAGACATCTTCATGGGTGGCAGTCTCTTTATTTTCTGACTCTCCTGAGAAAGTGTAATAAAGATTCAAGATCAAGTTGAAATTCAAGTATGTAGCGACCTTACCCAAGATAAACACCATCTCAAACAACAACACAATGGGAAGCGCCAGAGGAAATAATAAAATCCGGGTCTTATCCTCACGCAGCACAGAGCGAACTTGCGGTATGTTAAGGGGCTTGATGCTCAAGATACTCGATAGAATTCCGCACACGCGCTCAAATGGACTCAGTGTAAAAGAGGTTGAGAGGTTGGTGATTTTAGAGTCTTGCGTGAGGGAGGCTTTGATACACTCTCTGATAACGCTGTCGCGCCCCTTTAGCAAGTACCGCCAAGTTATAAATCCCACTGTAGGAGGCTCATGTAGGGCCTGAGCTTGGGGGCGCTTTATGATCTTCTCCTGGTGGAAACGCTGTAAAAAGTGATGATGAATGTTGCAGTTACCCCGATATAGCGGTAGAGATGTTGGAATTGGATTGCTTAGTAGAAAAGCTCGACGAAAAGCAACATTATTCAGAAAGTAGCTATCAGAAATATAAGTGTCGCTTTGATTAGACAATCGAGGAAAGAAATAATGCAGAGCGATCGCTAGTTCGTAGATAGATCGAATAGGAGTCGTCGTTTCTCCAGCAACCATATTGATGTCTGGATACTGATTAAAGCTGACGAGAAGGTCTCTTAGCCAGTTTGGTGTGTAGACACAATCAGAATCGCAATAAATGACAATATCGCCTGTAGCAAGCGATGCGCCCAGCATTTTCGCTGCATAATAGCCAATATGAGGGGCAGGGTGAACTTGAATCCACGGATAATTTGAGCATATTTCTGCAATCAATTCTGGTGGTGCATCGCCGCTATCAATAATCAAAAATTCGTTGGCTTGCTCTAGCGAAATATCTTGAGTGACCAGGGAGTTTAAGCTCCGATAAATGTTATCAAGCTCAACGCTGGAGAGGTTTTCGGTTTCAAAGACAAGAGAAAACGTTGGAAGTGTAGATTCTCTGGGGCTTGTTGAGATTACGTTTGACAATTGCATAATACTCTCCTTTATTTGGCAACAAAAACATTCCAGCTTCTAGGTTGATAAAAAAGTGACCTGCCGATCGCGTCTTGACCTGGCTCAACAGTAAAGCGAAAAGATTCTACTGCATCTAAATGAAACAGCTTATCTTTCTTGACATATACATCCATTAAATAGTCTCCAAGTCTGAGTCCGAGATAGGGCATTTGTAGTTGGATTTCGTACTCTCCTGGCAGCAACTCGATCGGAATAGAGTCATTGAAACTATTCAGTGAAAGCATCATCTCTCCGCCTTCTGTTAGACCTTTGATGGCGATCGTAATACTCACATTGGTTAAACTATCTAAAACCTTTGCTTGAATACCAATAGAAGTTGCACAACCACTAATCGGCTTTTCAACTACTATGTTCTTTTCATCTCTAAAGACGATTCCTTGAATATCGAAACCTACGGTGGGGCGTTTTTTTAGGGCAGGTATCCCAATAAGACTGGCATCTATTTCGGCATCGATAAACAGATCTTGTTCATAGTGGCTCATCACTGAGGCAACAGGGCCCATACTCTTGAGATGCCCTTTGGCAAAATAAACGGCTTCATCACAAACCGTGAGTATGGAGTGGGCATTGTGGCTAACCAGAATAAAAGCTGTGCCATTTTGACGAAGTTCATGTAGTTTTTGGAAACACTTTCCCCGAAAACGGCTGTCTCCAACTGCTAGGACTTCATCAATCAAGAGAATTTCTGGATTTGTATGGATTGCACTAGCAAAGCCCAATCGGGCTGCCATCCCAGAGCTATAGCTTTGTAATGGAGACTCGATCGCTTCCCCAATCTCAGCAAATTCAACGACCTCCTCAAACCGCTCATCAATTTCCTTCTGGGTCAATCCTAAAATGGACATATTCGCATAGATGTTTTCTCGTCCAGTTAAAATCGGATTAAACCCTGCGCCCAATGCAATGAGTGGTGCAACTCGTCCATTGACGGTTACCGTCCCTGCGTCTGGGTTAATCAGTCCAGCAATCACCCGCAGAATGGTTGACTTTCCACTACCGTTTTTACCGACAAGACCTAGAGCCTCACCTCGTCGCAGTTGAAAGCTTATATCTTTGAGCGCCCAAAATTCTTGCTTGCGTAATTCATTCTTGTGACCACCCCGCGAACCTACTAATTCTGAGGCGATATCTTGCATTCCATACAGCAAGGAGAGTTTCAAATTACGGCAAAACTTCTTTGATACCCCATTGACAGACAAGACAATATCATCATCGCTGGAGGGCGCTAGAATTGCCACCTCTTGAGCAGCACTTTTAGAAAGTGGTGTAATGTTCATGCACTCATTCGTTCAATAACATAAGGCATTGCTAACCGATAGATCACCCAAGCAACCAATAAGCCAACTAGTGCAAATCCACTCACGATCCAAAATCCAACTGGATCTGAGACTACCCCAGTGGTCGGTAGTTCCCGAATTGTGATCAGTAATGGTGTGACTGGGTTTAAGCGAACTACTGACCCAAACCAACCCGCTTGAGGAACTGGATAGATAACTGGAGTTAGCAGCATCCAGGGAGCCGTAATGATCGGGAGTACCTTTGAAATATCACCATAAAGCGTCCCTAGGGGGGCTAACAAAAGCCCGATCGCCGTCCCCAACATTACCAGGTGAACTAACGCGACTGGAGCTAACCAAGCACTCCAAGTTACAGGAATTTTGAACCAGAGAAATAACCCAAGAATTAGAATAAGCTTAATCGCGAAGTTGAAAAACACTTCACCCAACTTTGCTAAAACAATTGCCTCACGAGGAAAATTAATCTTTGCCAGCATTTGCTTGGCTTGTCCGACTGCTGCGATCGGCCCATTCAACGCTTCTACAAAGGTTTGCCAGATAGTCATGCTAAACATCACATAAGCAGGATAGGGCAGATCTGTCTCACTAATATTGATGACTCCACTATTTCGAGCAAGCACTAGTCCCAGCGATGTGACCAAGGGTGGTACAAATGCCCAAAACACCCCTAGAAACGATTGGCGATACTGAGCACTAAGATCTCGTATCAGCAAGCGCCAGGCTAGTTCCCGCGAAGCGAGGAGATCTCGACCCATCTCCCGGAACAACTTTATTGGCTGACGAATCCGACTATCAGTAGAGTAAGAAACGCGCTGAGAGGAACGACGATGCATGTAGGCTCCAGGTTGATTTCGATGATTCATAATTTCAACACAGGAATAAAGGCTTAATCGTGACAGTGTTTGATAACCAGTCGCAGATGAAAGAAGTTCAAATTTAAGTAAGTTATACCAATGCCATATGAACTTACACAAAACTTAAATAACGATAACTCTTGTCAGTGAAGGAATTTTCTATTAAGCTTGTGGAGAGCCAGTATCAGTGAGCACATTAGATAAACTTCAACTAAAATTACTGAAGGTGAATGTAGTTAGAGATTGTTCTATCCACTCTTCTCTTAGCATTTCTTTTGTCAGGACATTCATGAATATCTTCACCCAAGAGAACTTAGGGGTGTTTCTGAGTCTTGCAACTTAAATTAGGATCGCTGTAGTAATGGTACTTATCCTTTGACCTGCCTCAATCTGATATAGATTCTGATATAGATATTGATTCTCAGCCCCTTTGCAAATATTTTCATCTCTAAACCTAACTTCTTCAATTTTAAACAAGATCAGGATTAATCTTGCAGAATCACCGAGGATTTGTGGATAGGTTGTCAGATACCCCTCTTGAATCACTTTGGGCGAAGTAAACAGCCCTCTAAATGCTGAAAAGCCTCTCCAGCAAGCTGTCTAGCATTTGCACTGCATTTACTACTCTCTTGAAGGAACAGAAACAAATTGTGAATGCTAAAACGTTCACTGAGAAAGAGTTACATCGTTTTTGAGTAATTTTGCTTCGTCTGGAGTGATAGTAGAGGAGTATGTTCCAGATGATCGCCCTTGGCCTTGAGGACAGGGTGATTTTCATTCTCGGTTTTCCACCGACTTCTCCCGACACTGACGACTTGCGGTACGGTTTCGGCAGTAAGGTCGTGATTGGTGACAAAGGCATTAGAGTACAGCACTTTCCCATCGGATTCTCGCAGTAGGGTCACTAGAAACGATTCGCATTGCATCAAGAACACTGAAAACGCTCCGAGCATCACGTCGCTCAATCAGTAGCGTGTCGCGTTGCTCACTTGACAGGGATCTCGAATCTCGCTGACCGCCTTGCAGAGATCGCCCAGCAATTTTTCAAAGCTCAAGGCCGGGGGGTATGGTTCTGCGGTTCCCTCTCCTTGGGGAGAGGGCTAGGGTGAGGGTGAAATTTCGAAGTTATTTAATCCACGATCCTTAGTACAACGATAGAACGATCGTAGGATGAGCAAAATTTTACAGATTCACTCATCCTAGATTCGGTTATGAAACACTTAGAAAAGTGATTGAGCCAAACACTCGTGATTGAATCACTTAATCGATCTGGAATCTACCAGCTAATGCTTAGAACTAATCCTTAGAAAACAAAAGACAGCAGTTTCCATACTTCATAGACTATAAAAAGCATCCCGTTTGAAGAAATAAATCCAACTCACCGTAGAATGCTTTAAGATCACATGAAATCACTCAATGCACACACTTAAACAAAAGCTCATTTCAGCCTAACTTCTACGATCGCTCACCCCAATCACCTCACCAAAACCCGCATCCCGTCTGATGATCAACAAGTCCCGATCGTCACCTGGCTAGCTCACTTTTGCAGCACTAAAAACTCTGGAGGCACAAAATCCACCAGCCACACGTCATTCTCAGAACAGTAGAAAGTAAAGTTTGCCGCCTGCATTCTCGCCGCATCAACTACAAAAATAATCGGGCGACCCTTTCGACTACCGACTTTGCGAGCAGTTTCGAGATCTGAGGAAAGGTGAACGTGATGGCGGGCCATTTTGAGTAATCCCGATCGCACGATCGCTTCCTCTAACGGTGCGCCTGTCCCGTGATACAGCACGTCTGGCGGAAACTGAGGTTCTAGCTGCAAATCGACGGCGACACTGTGCCCCTGGTTGGCTCGAATCAGCGTACCTGTAGGATCGATCGCAAATCGCTGCTTGTCACTTTTGGCGACCACTTCTTGCAACTCAGTCAGAGCGATCGGAAACTGATGGACGGTGCAGGCTGAGAGAAGATCGGCGATCGTCACCCATCCCCCCGGCATCAAGGTTAAGCCAAGTCGTTCTGGCTGGTGACGCAGATGTTTGCTGAGATATTTGCTGACTTTAACCAGGCGTGAGTTTTCCATTGTCCAGAGTGGGGAGCGATCGTTCTGACTACATTTATACTACAAACAACTACAAATTGCATCCCAATCCAGCGTGTAAGATCACCAGAGTTCATTAGCTTCTGAGATCGAGCAAACTGATCCAATTAGTACAAAATAGTACAAACGACCGCCTAACATAGTCAAAGAAGCGTTGCACAATGTTGATGTTGTGGCGATGCCCCTTATTGTCAGAAAAAAACCGCTATGTCAAATTCTCGTTCTTTCGCCATGCTTTTGGGACTGCTGCTGACCACGGTGGGCTGTTCTGTTGCGGAATCGTCTAAATCTGCTTCTGAGTTACCGACCCCGGTTTCTTCTCCAGCGGACAGCCAGCAGCCTTTACCCTCGTTGACGATCGCTCCCACAACAGCGCCCGATCCTCAGACCAGCAAGGCCATTGAGCAATATCTGAGCAAGCTCACTACCCAAGGCTTTTCAGCAAAATCTCACGGCGTTTGGATGCAGTCAGGCAGCACTTTGTTGGCCAATCATCAAGGCACCACACCGCTCCCGGCGGCTTCTTTGACCAAGGTTGCGACTTCTTTAGCGGCTCTACAAACCTTTGGCCCCGACCACCGATTTGAAACACAGATTGGCACCACAGGCACGATCGAGAATGGCATTCTCAAAGGCGATCTGATTGTGCAGGGCGGGCAAGATCCGTTTTTTGTATGGGAAGAAGCGATCGCGGTGGGCAATCTGCTCAACAAGCTGCAAATCCGACGAGTTACGGGCAATCTCATCGTCGTGAACGGATTTTATATGAACTATGAGTTAGACCCGCAAAAGTCAGGTGCCCTGCTCAAAGAAGGAATCAACGCCCAAAGTTGGTCAGCAGACGCGCAAACTCAATATCAAACCCTGCCTCCTGGTACGCCTCGCCCTCAAGTCGCGATCGCTGGCTCGGTCAAAGTGGCATCCTCGGTGCCCGCTAATACAAAACCGCTGGCGCGTCATCGATCGCTGCCGTTGGCTGAGTTGCTCAAAAAAATGAATCGCTATAGCAATAATCTGATGGCGGAGATCATCGCTAGTTCGGTTGGGGGGGCAAACGTTGTGGCCTCGAAGGCGGCTGAAGCGGCTGGCGTTTCTCAAAGTGAAATTTTGCTGGTCAACGGATCTGGTCTAGCGGTTGAAAATCGGATTTCTCCGCGTGCTGTTTGTGCGATGTTTTTGGCAATCGATCGCTCACTCCAACCCGTGAAGCTGACGGTTGCAGATATTTTCACGATCGTAGGCAAAGATACAGGCATTCTCGACGAGCGTAAGCTGCCTGCGTTGGCAGTGACAAAATCGGGCAGTCTCAATGAGGTGAGTGCGTTGGCGGGTGCCTTACCAACCCAAAAACAGGGCGTTGTCTGGTTTGTAATTATGAATGGCGGCGGCGCAAATTTAGAAGGATTTCGATCGCAGCAAGAGACGATTTTACAAACCCTAATGCGCCAATGGGGAACGGTGCAATCTTCGCCCGCAGAGCTATCGGCCAATGGGGAGCGATCGACCCAAACTTCGCTGAGTGAGGCGGTTAATTAGCGTTATGAATTGACGGGCTGACTAACATTATTGAGTTAAGAATGTAGTGAGTTGAGAACGATGGCACAAATCAAAATTTATGGAAGTTCAGACTTTCTCAGTCAAAATCGGACTTTGATTTCTGATGCGATTCATTCTTGTGTAGTGGAGGCGTTGGCATTTTCAGTAGAGAAAAGAGCGCATCGATTTATCTTGCTGAAACCAGAAGATTTCATCTATTTTTCAACTCGAACTCATCAGCATATTGTGATCGAAATCAGTCTGTTTGAAGGGCGCACCGTTGAAACTAAGAAAAAGCTGATTCATCTGTTGTTTGATCGTCTCTCAAGCCAAGTCAAAATTGACCCGATCGATGTCGAAATCACCCTCACAGAAACGCCGAAACACAACTGGGGAATTCGAGGCAAAACAGGTGATGAGTTAGCGTTAAATTACACGGTAGAACTTTAGTCTGGATCGATGTTGAGCGACCCCTTGCGGGTAACTCGAAGAGATCGTAGTTGGGCTTCTAGTCGTTCTGCTCGACGTTGGGCTTCTTGAGCTTGCTGTTGGGCTTCTTGAGCTTGTTGTTCAGCCTCTCGTATCTGTTCTTGAGCTTGCTGTTGGGCTTCTTGAGCTTGTTGTTCAGCCTCTCGTATCTGTTCTTGTGCTTGTCGTTGAACAGTTTGAGCCTCTTGTACAGCAGCGATCGCCGCTTCGCCAGCAGTGAGAGCAAGATCACCTTGAGGGGTGAAATAACGTAACTGGCGATCGTGAATTCCTAGATAAAGTCCAAGCGCTTCACTCCAAAGTAATCCCTGATCGTTGGGCGAAATCGGTTGATAGTGTTGACTGACCAATCGAAAGCCAGCAAACTCTAAACTATCCGGTGAAAACCAAAAATATTCATGGGTTCGGAAGCGATCTTGGTAGAGATTTTTCTTGAGTCCACGATCGACGTTTGCAGTTTCATCAGACAGTAATTCAATAATTAAATCAGGATATCGACCGTCTTCTTCCCAGACTACCCACGATCGCCGGGGATGGTTTTGAGTTTGCTGAACTAAGAAGAAATCAGGGCCGCGAAAGTCTCGATTTTTAAGCTGTTGACGACTGAAATAGAGGGTTAAATTGGCACCGATAAAGAAGTCGTCGCGGTCACGCCACAGCCATTCTAAACAAGTCACCAAGAGAGCAAGCTGATCGTAATGTGCAGAAGTTTCCATCTCTGGTTCGTCACTGTCAAGCTGAGTCGCATCAGGCATCAGATCATCCAATTGTTGGGCAGTCAGAGCCATCACATTCGCCTCCTAAGCGGGAATATCTTCTAGCGTACTCGGAGTTAGAACTTCTGATCTGACGGGAATCTGAAGCTTGAGATCGCCAAACGGACGAGTGACTTGACGCAGCAAAATCGTTTCGACCCGGTTTTCTTGAATGGAGACGGCTTCAAACTCCAACTCGCCCCACTGAAAGCGATCGCCCTCCACAGGCATCCGTCCCAAATGGTGAATCATAAAGCCTGCCAGCGTACTGTGCGTATTTTGAACGGGAATATTTAGACCCAATTTTTCATTCAAACTGTGCAAATCTAACGCGCCCGCCACAAAAACTGAGTGAGCATCATTGGAGACCAAAGGCGTGTCTGAGGCAGGCAAAATCGGCTTGGCATTTTCGCGATCGAACCACCAGCCCGTCAGCAACTTCACCGTCCCATTCAAAACCACCAGCGCAGGATAAAACAGATAGGAGCAGATCTGAAGCGGCCCAATCAGCAACAGAGCCGTTTTTTCGGGCGCATGGGCCGCCAACACTTTAGGAACCAGTTCGCCCAGCACAATCTCAACATACGTCACGAGCAAAAACGCGATCGTCGCCGCGATCGTATGAGACGTGATCATGACAGGCAGATGAGCGATCGGAATGCGACTAATCCACGGCTCAATCCAATGCACCGTTGCCCCTTCTCCAAGCCACCCCAAAAGCAAACTGCCTGCTGTGACTCCGGTTTGGGTGACAGACAAGTATTTTTCCAGGTTGGTTTGAGCATAATGAACTCGTTGAGCCGCTTTGCTGGTTCTCGGATCGTCTGCTTTTTGGGATAGCTGATAAATTTCGCTTTTGGAGGCAGAGACGATCGCCAGTTCAGCGGCGACAAACAAGGCAACAATAATCACCAAAAGCAGCAAAATCGAGAGCCGCACAAGCGTTTCTGCTGTTTCAAGTTCAAAGGTTTGCAGGCTAGTCAAGATTGAAATCTCCTGGTCGTATAGGCGGATACCGATCGTTATTCTCAGTCTAGTGAATAGGTGAGCGCCTGAACTTGTATCCGCAGAAACAAATCAGAAATGGGGGAGGAGGGAGAACTTCGTTCTGCTTTGCGAGGAGGGAGGAGGGAGGAGGGAGGAGGGAGGAGGGAGGAAAGGAAAATTAGAATTGGCTGTATCTCTAGTTCTCTGTTTGATAGTAAGTTTGATAATGCAGTGTTGAATTCGGGAGGTAAATTGCTGTCTGGAGCGGTTGAAAGTGTTGTGTAGAAGTCCTGACTGCAAACGTCGCACAATGCTACTGTGAGGGAGAAGTTTCACCTCGACTTCAGGTTATGTTTCAACGACCTCTGATTTGTACCGATTTTTCTGACGGTTTGCAGCGTCTGGTTGATTTTGTACCAAGCCTGGTGGCGGGTGGCATGTCCCAGATTGTGTTTTTGCATATTGTCCCTCTTGAAGAAAGTAATATTCCTCGCGTCAATGCAGAACGAGTCGATCGCGCTAAGTCCAAACTCTCTGCCGCCCTCAATCAGATTCCAGCGGGGACTGAAGTTAAGGTTGAGGTGGAGTCAGGACGAGCGATCGAGTCCATTCTCAAAACGGCGGAGCGGTATCAGTCAGACGTAATTATTTTGGGCACTCCCAGCCGCACGTTGCTCACCGAAAAGCTATTTGGTAGCACCACAATGGGCTTGGCCCAACGCACCAATATTCCTTTGTTAACGCTGCGGCCTCAGTTGATTTCGACTTATACTTCTGAAGAATTAAACCTGCGCTGTCGGCATTTGTTTCGCACATTGTTGCTGCCTTTTGATAATAGTAATGCAGCGCGATATACCGTTGAGAAGATTAAAGAGTTGGCTCAAAAACGTCCGATTCAAGAAGTTTCTTCTCAAGCAGACAAGTCGTTAGAAAAGATTTTGTTAAGCTGGGTTGCCCAGGAAGGGGGACGATCGGAGCTATCTGAAGCAGAACAGCAAAAAATCGTCTGTGACACGATCGAACCCGTTCGCGATCAGCTAGTTAATCAAGGTTTGACCGTCACTATCGATGTGAGAAGAGGCAGCCCGATCGTGGAAGTTTTGACCGTCGCTCAGGAATCAGATGTGAGTACGATCGCGCTTTCTTCTGACAATTTAGGCAAACTTTTGGAATGGTCTACGCCCAGTTTTGCAGGCGAAATTATGCGACGAAGCTGGCATCCGGTTTTGTATTTTCCGCCAAAGCGCTGAAGGGATGAGGGATGAGGGATGAAGAAGTTGCTTCACTTAATTTAGGGATGGCAACATTCCTCGTTTATTCCTAATAGCAAAAGATGTGAAATTGTGAACAAGCGATGGCTCGAAAACGGTTGATTATTGAGATGGGAATGGGGGTCGATCAACATGGTCAAGAACCTACGGTCGCGGCGGCTCGTGCGGTGAGAAATGCAATTGCTCACAATGCGCTACCGGGCGTGTGGGAAGTGGCGGGCTTGAGCCACCCCGATGAGATGATTGTCGAAGTGCAAATTGCTGTGCCTTATCCCGATCAGGTGCGCGAGGCGGAAGTGCTGTCTGTATTGCCGTTTGGACGCAAAACTTTGACCGTGGAGGCAGGCGGAATGGTGGTGCAAGGACGGGCGATTTCTGAATTTAACGACAAAAATGATGAAATGCTGGTTGCGATCGCGTCTGTCACTGTTTTAATCGAGACTTAGAACACTATTGAGAATGGCGATCAATCAAGGCTGGATCTACTCAGAACAAGTTTCTCAGAATGCGAATAACATTACAATTCTGAACTATTATGTAACGCATTACACACATTCCTCACGACAAGAATGGAGGGATCGTATTCAGTCTGGACTCGTATCTGTCAATGGAAATGTGATTACAGAAGGTGACACGCTTCTCAAATCTGGGCAACATCTGGCTTACCACCGTCCACCCTGGGTAGAACCTGACGTACCAATGGATCTGGACATTCTCTATGAAGATGCAGAACTGCTGATTTTACACAAACCTTCTGGACTACCTGTATTGCCGGGAGGTGGCTTTCTAGAAAACACGCTTTGGGGTTGGTTAAAGCGTCACTATGCTGATCCGCCCAGTCCTCTGCATCGATTGGGACGAGGCACGTCTGGCATAATGCTGTTGGCAAAAACGGAGGCGGCTAAATCTAAACTGTCACGAGATTTTCGCAACGGGAAGATTCACAAACTCTATCGCGCCCTGGCTACAGGAAACGAAATGCCCGATCGCTTCACCATCACCCAACCGATCGGCAAAGTTTCTCATCCCACGCTCGGCTATCTCTACGCAGCGACGGCAACTGGGAAATCGGCAATCAGTCACTGTCAGGTATTGCAGCGCGATCGCATTCCAGGAGCCAGTTTGTTGGCGGTGACGATTCCCACAGGGCGGCCGCATCAGATTCGGATTCATCTGGCGATGGCAGGCTATCCGCTTTGGGGCGATCCCTTGTATGGAGTGGGCGGCGAGGCGATCGACCAGACTTCTGTCCCAGGCGACTGTGGCTATTTTCTCCACGCTCATCAGATCCAATTCACGCATCCCGCCACAGGGAATTTGCAACAGATCACCGCAAAACCGCCCCCATCAATTCTCTATCCATTAGGCAGAAGTTGGTAGAACGCAGACAGGGCTTAGGCATGAGTCGCCAGTTGCGCGCCTTCTGAATAGTAGTTTTCTCAGTCTGACACAAATAAACCCCACATCTCCTTCACAGCAATCCTTCTACACACTTTTGCGTGATGGATAGCTTCGTGAGGAGGGCAATTCATACTTGCATTCAGCAATGCCAAGAAAGAATGGGGATAGGGATTAAAGCCTGACTCAACACTTTAGCCCTTACCAGAACTTCTAGTCTTGGGTCGATCGCGCCTTCCAATTTGCCCCAAAACGTAAAGTCATCGCCATCTTGCCCGTTTCCATGCCACAATTTCCTCAAAAGCTCTCTCTCAACCCTCGATCGAGGACTCAACAGATGCAAATTTGGAATGTGATGCGGTCTAGAAAAATGCGCGGGTCTGTAGCACCCCTGGTCACGGTTAGCTTGTTGGCGATCGCCCTTCCCATTGCGCCAGCCAAAGCCGAAATATTTGGAGGCATTTTTAGCAATCAGCCCAATCCCTATCTAGTCTGTTCGCGCGATTTGGCGGGGGCTAAAATTTCGACGGCTGATGCAGCCAGTGCTTGCGCTCAAGCGTTGCGCCCCAGAGATCTCGGAACTTGTGTCGTGCGGATTGCCAACAACAAAATTGCCGGAACGGATGCGCTGTCGGTCTGTCGTCAGGTGCGTCGCCCCGTCGAAGCCGGAAACTGCGTCGTGAGAATTCGTCAACAAGCCTCGGATGCTGCCGTCGTGGATGTGCTAGATAGCTGTCGCCGGAGTTTGCTGCCTGAGCGCTATGCCGAATGTGTCGTGGGGCTAAATCGTCAGCTTAAAGTGGCAGGCAAAGAAGCGATCAATACCTGTCTCAATGCCAGCGATCGTCCCTCTGATGTGTTGCCGACCTTTATCCCGGCGGGTGCTGAAATTCCGGGTGCATCTTCACCTGTCCCAACTCCTGTTGTTCCCAATTCTACGGAGTCTCCGGCCCCGATTACGCCCACCCCTTCAACCACAACGCCTACCCCTTCAACCACAGCGCCCGACTCTTCAACGACTGCGCCTGCGTCTACCAATCAGCCAGTTCCAGCGCTATATTGATTGAGCTAGTTTGCTTGAGCTAGTTTGCACTTCGTTCATTTTTTCGATCGCGCATGTTGAATATTTCGCAACTTTTGGCAGAAGAACTTTCTCTGCGTCCTGTTCAGATTAAGAGTGCACTGGAATTGTTTGCAGAAGGGGCAACGGTTCCGTTTATTGCGCGATATCGCAAAGAGCGAACGGGCGAAATGGACGAGGTGCAGCTACGAGATTTGAGCGATCGCTTCACCTATTTAACTGAGCTAGAAGATCGCAAAAAGAGCATTCTTGACTCGATTGAAACTCAGGGCAAACTCACCAATGAGTTAAAGCTAAAGATTGAGAATTGCTTGCAAAAAAATGAGCTAGAAGATCTGTATCTACCGTTTCGTCCGAAGCGCCGCACGAGGGCAACGATCGCCAAAGAAAAAGGGTTAGGTGGATTAGCAGAATTCATCAAATCGCTGAATCAACCAGTTGCGTCAGGGTCATTTGAGACAGAAGCGGAAAAGTATTTAGACGAAGAAAAGGGCGTTAAAACGACTGAAGACGCTTTGAAAGGTGCCGCTGATATTTTGGCAGAAGAAGTGTCTGAAAAGGCGGAGCTTCGGGCTTATCTGAGAGAATTGTTGTTAGATGGAGTGTTTCGATCGCGCATCAAAGACGATCATCCCGAAGGCTCAACAAAGTTTGAGATGTATCGCAACTTTCAGGCGAAGGTGAAAGCGATCGCGCCTCATAATCTGCTGGCACTTTGTCGGGGAGAAACGGAAGGAATTCTCAATGTTGATTTGGATTTTGATGAGGATGCAGTCTTCAGCTATCTAGAATCTCAAGAGATCCGCACAAAGGCGAAATCGGTGCGAGATTTTTATCGCTCAATGCTCAAAGATGCTTTCAATCGATTGATGAAAACGTCTTTAACGAGTGAAGTTCGAGCCGAGAAAAAGACAGAAGCTGATATTGAGTCGATCAAAACCTTTGAGTCAAATCTGCGCGAATTGTTGTTGTCTGCCCCAGCGGGAATGAAGCCAACATTGGCACTCGATCCAGGATTTCGCACAGGTTGCAAAGTCGCTGTCTTAGATCAAACTGGGAAGTTTTTGCAATATCAGGCAATCTTTCCACACACAGGGCAGGGACAGCGCCGACAAGCCGCCGAAACGCTCAAAGAACTGCTGACCAAGCATCAGATCGAACTGATTGCGATCGGAAACGGCACCGCCAGCCGAGAAACCGATGAATTCGTCGCCGAAGTTTTAGCAACGCTAGAGAAAAAGCCGATTACCGTAATCGTAAATGAATCGGGAGCGTCAATTTACTCAGCCAGCAACGTCGCGATTTCAGAATTTCCGGAGCTGGATGTGACGGTGAGAGGGGCGATTAGTATTGGGCGACGTTTACAAGATCCGCTGGCAGAATTGGTAAAGATTGATCCCAAATCGATCGGCGTTGGACAATACCAGCATGATGTCGATCAAAAACTGCTGAAAAAGAAGCTGGATGAGACGGTTGAGAGTTGCGTTAACTATGTCGGAGTCGATCTCAATACTGCGTCTAAAGAATTACTCACCTTTGTTTCTGGTATTAGTCCCACCATTGCTAATAACATTGTCGCGTATCGAAATGAGAACGGTGCTTTTCGCGATCGCAAGTCGTTACTCAAAGTCCCCAAACTGGGTGCTAAAACCTTTGAGCAAGCGGCAGGATTTCTGAGAATTCGCGATGGTAAAAATCCGCTCGACAATACCGCCGTCCACCCCGAAAGTTACAGTGTGGTTGAAGCGATCGCCAAAGATTTCTCAGTTCCTTTAGTTCAAACCAGCGAGATTGCCGATCGGCTCAAAACAAACTTAAAGAAATACGTGACGGAGGCGATCGGAGAACCCACGCTACGCGACATCATCAGCGAACTAGAAAAACCGGGACGTGACCCCCGCGCCGAATTCAAATACGCCACCTTCAAAGCAGGAATTAAAGAAATCTCCGATCTACAAGTCGGCATGGAATTGGAAGGCGTTGTCACCAATGTTGCAAATTTTGGTGCTTTTGTCGATGTGGGCGTTCACCAGGATGGCTTAATTCACGTCTCACAATTGTCCGATCGCTTCGTCAGCGACCCCAAACAAATCGTCAAAGTCGGTCAAGTCGTCAAAGTGCGCGTATTAGAAGTTAACGAAAAACTGAAGCGTATCAGTCTATCGATGAAATCACCCGATCGCACAGATAGCCAACCCACCCGGACACAAGAACGGCCACAAGGACGACCACCAGAACGCAAACCGGAAATTCAGCCTCGTAAATCAGAAGTTCAACCCAAACAAAAATCAGAAGTTCAACCGAAACAAACTCAGTCTGAGAATAAAGCACCAACGCTGGACGATCTACGATCGAAGTTTGGCAAGAAACGCTAGAGTTCACACAAAAAACTGCCCTCAAGGTCACAATGACGATCAGGGCAGTAAATTCATTAAATCAAGTCGAACCAGCCTGACATCAGACTAGGAAGCAACTCTAGTGGCGGCTCTCTGACGAGTGGGTGCAGACTTGACGATCGCAGGTTCAGGATTCTGCATCAAGAACACCAACAGCGGATTACTCTGCAATTCTCGTCTCAGCAATCTCTGAATCTCACGCTCAATCTGCACCTGCAAACCTGTCCAGTCCACTTCAAGCTGACCGTCTAGATCACGAGCAAACTCAGACCAGCGATCGCGCAAGGTTGCCTCAATCGCACCTTCCACTTTGTCTTGCAAAACAGACCGTTCGATCGTCGTCACGACCCCACTTAAATGCACTTCTGGCTTAGTAAACAAACGACCTTCTGAAGTGACAGTAGACGCAACGGTGACGATGCCATCTCCTGCTAAATGCTGCCGCTCTTTGAGAACCTTCTGGTTGACCATCCCAGAGCGAGAAGTATCTACTAGCTCAATCCCTGAAGGCACTTTGCCACCAATGCCGATCGAGTCTTTGGTTAGTTCAACCACGTCGCCATTGTTGATGATCACCATATTCTCAGCCGGGATGCCCATACTCTGAGCCGTCTGCGAGTGCTTCACCAACATCCGATGCTCACCGTGAACGGGCAAAAAGAACTTAGGACGAGTCAGAGACAACATCAGCTTCTGGTCTTCTTGAGCGCCATGACCCGAAACGTGAATTCCTTGTTCTTTGCCATAAACCACCTTGGCACCCTGAATCATCAGCTTGTCGATCGTATTCACAACGGCGATCGTATTGCCCGGAATCGGATTGGCAGAAAACACAACTGTGTCACCCTTCCGCACCTTAACTTGACGATGTTCACCGTTAGCAATGCGTGTCATGGCAGACATCGGCTCACCCTGCGATCCAGTTGTGAGAATCAGAACGCTCTCGTCGGGCAGCTTGTGCGTCATGTGCAACGGTTGCAGCAAATCATCTTCACATTTGATGTAGCCCAAATTTCGAGCGTGAGCAATCAAGTTGAGCATCGATCGACCAATCACCGACACGACGCGATTGTGCTTCTTCGCCAATTCCAAAATCATATTGATTCGATGAACGGAAGAGGCAAAAGTGGTCACCAGCAAGCGTCCTTGAGCCTGACCAAAAATGCGATCGAGATTTGGGAAAACCGCCCGCTCAGATGGCGTAAAGCCCGGAACTTCAGAATTGGTCGAGTCGCTGATCAGACAGTGAACGCCTTTCTCGCCATACTCTGCCAGCTTTTGAAAGTCAAAGTATTCACCGTCAACTGGCGTGTGATCAAACTTAAAGTCGCCTGTGTGAATGACAATCCCAACCGGAGTATGAATGGCAACGGTGAAACTATCGGCGATCGAGTGCGTATTGCGAATAAACTCAACAAAGAAATAAGAGCCAATTCTCACAATGTCGCGGGGGCGAACGGTGCGGATCTCGGTGCGATCGGCGACCCCTGCTTCTTCCAGTTTGCCTTCGAGAAGGGCCATCGCCAGACGCGGGCCATACATCACCGGAATGTCAAACTGCTTGAGGTGAAAGGGAATGCCGCCAATATGGTCTTCGTGTCCGTGGGTGACAATCATGCCCTTGATTTTGTGGCGATTGTCGCGCAGATAAGTCGTGTCAGGCAGCACGATATTCACGCCGTGCATTCCATCGGTGGGAAACGCCAGACCTGCATCTAGCAACACAATCTCGTCGCCATACTCGAAGACACAGGTGTTCTTACCAATTTCGTGTAGTCCACCCAGCGGAATAATTTTAAGCGTATCAGAACCGTTACTTTGGGTCATTTGCGTCCTTGAATCGGATAGTTTAGGAAGTTCAGTTTTCAATGGTTTGAAGGGTAATTTGTACTTGTTGAAAGGCTGTGTGGCTCACTTAAGAGTCAGAAGGCATTGGAAGTTTGTTATCCGTACATAGAGATTCATCTTTATAGAAGAAACTAGGAGAAACAGACGATCGCAGAACGTTGATCGAAGGATTTACTTGAGGTATTCAGTTGTCTAGAAACCTGTTGGATACTTGTCTCACAGCAGAGCAAGTTCATCCATAACGTTTTTGAGCGCTATCCGAGCCGTTTCATCCGAGTCGCAGAGCGGCAGGCGTAGAGAACCCACATCCCAACCTTGGATTTTTAGGGCTGTCTTAACGAGAATCGGATTGGTTGTCAGAAAAAGTGCTTTAAACAAAGGGAAAAGCTTGAGATGGATTTGAGTTGCCGCTTGCACTTGACCGCTTTCAAATGCCTGGATCATTTGCTGAAGTTGAGAGCCGACCAAGTGACTTGCCACACTCACAACACCTTTGCCCCCGATCGCCATTAATGGCAGTGTCAATGAGTCGTCTCCAGAGTAAATCGCAAATTCAGAAGGTGTCAACTGCCTAATTTGACTTGCCTGATCCAAATTACCGCTTGCTTCTTTAACGGCGACGATGTTAGGAATCTCCGCAAGACGCGCAACTGTCTCCGGCAAAAGATTTTGGCTTGTACGTCCAGGAACATTGTAGAGCATAATCGGCAAATCGGGTGAAGCTTGCGCGATCGCTCTAAAGTGGTGATAGAGTCCTGACTGGGGTGGCTTATTGTAGTAAGGAACAACTTGCAAACTCCCATCTAGCCCCATTTTAGCGGCTTTTTGGGTGGCTGCGATCGCTTCTTTAGTCGAATTTGATCCGGTTCCCGCCATGACTTTAGCTTTCCCAGCTACGGCCTTTTTGACCACCTGGAATAGCTCAAATTCTTCGTCCCAGGTGAGGGTTGGCGACTCTCCAGTCGTTCCACAGACCACTAGAGTATCGGTTCCATTCTCAGCCAAATGCACCGCCAGCTTTTCTGCCACAGCGTAGTTAACCTGTTCACCATTCTCACTGAATGGCGTAATCATTGCGGTTAGAACACGTCCAAAATTCACCACACGCTCTCAACACTCCTTTTATCACGTTCTAAATTAGCTTCTATGACTCACCGTTTGCGCCTCTGTCTTAAGTTCTGGCGACTAATGCAGGTTTCAACAGATTTCGCTCAATTAATAGCTCTGCAATCTGAATGGCATTGAGGGCCGCACCTTTGCGAATTTGGTCACCACAGAGCCACAGTTCTAACCCGTTAGGATTAGAGAGATCTTGGCGAATGCGACCAACCAGAACGTCATCTTGGCCGCTGGCATCGATCGGCATCGGGAAATAATTTGCCTGCCAATCTTCGACCAGTTTGACTCCGGGTGCCTGACTCAAAATTTCTCTAGCCTGACTGACACTAAATGGACGCTCAAACTCTAGGTTAATCGCTTCAGAGTGGGCACGTAAGACGGGAACCCGTATACAAGTTGCCGTAATTCTCAGCGAGTCTTCTCCAAGGATCTTGCGCGTCTCATTCACCATTTTCATTTCTTCTTCGCAGTATCCTTGCTCGTTAAGCTTGGAATTGTGCGGAAATAAATTGAACGCCAAGGGATACGGAAACAATTCAGCTTTTGGTTCTTGTCCATTCAGAATCGCCTGAGCCTGGGTTTTGACCTCCTCCATTGCTCTAGCCCCCGCGCCACTCGCCGATTGATAAGTAGCTGCTACAATCCGCTGAATTGGCTGCACCTGATGCAAAGGATAGATCGCCACCGACATCAAAATCGTGGTGCAATTAGGGTTTGCAATGATGCCTTGATGGGTTGCGGCCGCTTGGGGATTGACTTCGGGCACAATCAGCGGCACAGTTTCATCCATCCGGAAGGCGCTGGAATTGTCAATCATCACAGCACCAGACGCGATCGCCGTTTCTACCCAGGCTCTAGAGATCGAAGCCCCCACCGACGCAAGCACAAGGTCAACATTTTGAAAGGATTTGGCTGTCACGGCCTCGACCGTCAGCTTCTCACCGCGAAAGGGCAGTAGACTTCCTGCTGATCGCTCAGAGGCCAGCAGCTTTAAGTCTGAAACCGGAAAGTCACGGCTCTCTAACAGTTCCAACAACTCGGCACCCACGGCACCGGTCGCTCCTAAAATCGCAACTCGATAGGATTGACCCAAAATTAGTTTCCTCCAAACCCACAGAAATAGAAGTTTTGAATAGACTGAAGAAGATCTTTAACAATAAAACCTAAATTCACCTAGAGACTATCGCGTTCTCTATTAATTTGCAGCAAGATTTGTGTAAATTTGCTTGAAGCAATCGTTGAAATTAAATGTTCTGATCTAGGTTTTCATAATTATCGCAGATGACCTGAATTTTAAGATTCAACCAAACGATCGACTCAGGTGCCACAAGGATCGGTTAGTATAGCTTACTGCGGTCGCGTCAACGATGCCCAATCGTTTGGGAGAATTCGGGATACGAGGAGTTGTCGCCTGAGATTAGGGTGCTGCTCAGACAGAAATATTCGAGAGCAATTCTAAACAGAGTTCGCTACGATCGTCTGACCACCGCCAAACTTGCTGAATCAAAAATATATCGTTTGCAACTCATACGCCAATGAAAGTTACCCAGGAAAAACTCCCCGCCAGCCAAATTGGTCTGGAGATCGAAATCCCGTCGGAGATGTCCAAAAAGGCTTACGAGCAGGTGTTACAAAACTACACACGCTCGATGAATATTCCTGGGTTCCGTAAAGGTAAAGTTCCTCGTCAGGTGCTAATCCAACGCTTTGGGGCGGCTCGGATCAAGGCAGCGGCGATCGAAGAACTCGTCGATTCTGCGCTCAAAGAAGCGATCAAGCAGGAAAAGATTGAAGCGATCGGCAACTTTCAACTCAAATCTTCTTTTGATGATCTGATCGGCAATTATGAGCCAGGAAATCCGCTGACGTTCTCCGCCTCTGTAGATGTGCAGCCAGAAGTGACGCTCAAACAATATCAAGGGCTGACGGTTCAGGCAGAAGAAGTGAAGCCCGATCCCGATCGCGTCGATCAAGTGCTGGGCAATTATCAGAAACAGATGGCGACCCTGGTGCCTGTCGAAGGCCGCCCTGCTCAAAAGGGAGACACTGCGGTTGTTGACTACCACGGGAAATTTACTCCCGCAGGCGAAGACGCTGGAGAGCAAGACGTTCCCGGCGGTCAGGCGCAAGATTTTCAGCTAGAACTCGAAGATGGTCAGTTTATCGAGGGCTTTATTGAGGGTGTCATTGGCATGAACCCCGGTGAAAATAAAGAAATCTCCGTTACCTTCCCCGAAGATTACCCCCAGGAAACCTTAGCGGGCCGTCCAGCTATTTTCTCGATGACCCTCAAAGAGTTAAAGGAGAAGGAGCTACCCGAATTAGATGATGATTTTGCTCAAGATGCTAGCGGCGGGGACTATCAGACGATCGCCGACCTGCGCGAGTCTCTGGAAAAACGCTTTAGCGAAGAAGTTGAGCAAAAAACAAAATCGAATAAAGAACAAGCCATTCTCGACGAACTGCTCAATCAGATTGAAGCTGACTTACCCGAAACCCTGATCGAGCGAGAAGTTGAGTTTATGGTGACTCAAACTGCCATGCAGCTTCAGCAACAAGGTATCGACATCAAGCGATTGTTGAACCAAGAAACGCTGCCGATGCTTAAGGAGCGATCTCGCCCCGACGCGATCGACCGCATCAAACGCACCCTGGCAATGGGCGAAGTCGCGAAGCAAGAAGCGATCGAGACGACCGAGGCAGAAATTAACGAGCGAGTCAAAGAAGTTTTGGCTGATCTCGAAGGTCGCGATGTTGATCCCGATCGTCTCCGCACAGCCGTTGCTGAAGATTTGCTGAAGGAAAAGATTCTCACCTGGCTAGAAGCGCATAATTCAGTTGAGCTTGTGCCCGAAGGAACGTTGAAGAAAGCTGAAGACGATGAGGATGCCGAAGACGCGATCGGCACAGCAACGGATGCGATTGAAGTTGAAGCCGAAGAAGTTGAAGCTGAAGTCGTCGAAACCGAAGAAGCCCCAACCGAATCAAAATGACGCTTAATCTTGCGTTAAACTACCGTCTGAGGCTGAAATTCCTTCACAAACCTCGCTAGATCAACCGAAAGTAAGTCTTTGTGCCAGAACAACCCAGTCTCAGATTAGTTAAGGCATAATGTGTGCATAGCCTGAGCACAGTTCGCAAAGTGAAAACTCCAAGAACTGTCGCCAGAACCCTTGATTCATATTGCTTTCAAGCAACGACCTGACTCTATGTTTGACTCAAAAATCCCCGATTACTCCATTACCAACTTGAGCTTCTTGGACGTGGTATCCCAAACCCCCAGCAACGTCGTCCCGATGGTTGTGGAACAATCTGGGCGCGGAGAGCGGGCGTTTGACATTTACTCTCGCCTTCTAAGAGAGCGCATCATTTTCCTCGGAACCCCGGTAGATGACGCAGTGGCAGACTCGATCGTCGCTCAACTGCTTTTCCTGGAAGCTGAAGATCCCGAAAAAGACATTCAACTTTACATCAACTCTCCTGGCGGTTCTGTAACCGCAGGCATGGCTATCTACGATACGATGCAACAGGTTCGCTGTGATGTGGTTACCATTTGCTTTGGTTTAGCTGCTAGTATGGGCGCGTTCCTGCTCTCTGGCGGCACCAAAGGTAAGCGGATGTCCTTACCCAGTTCGCGGATCATGATTCACCAACCGTTGGGCGGTGCTCAAGGGCAAGCGGTTGATATTGAGATCCAGGCAAAAGAAATCCTTTATCATAAGCGCAAGCTGAATGAACTATTGGCTGAACACACCGATCAGCCGTTTGAAAGGATTGAAGCCGACACGGAGCGTGACTTTTTTATGTCCGCTCAAGAAGCGAAAGAGTACAGATTGATCGACCAAGTGATCACCCGGCAGAATCTCCCTAAACCAGATTTGTCCGCCGTTCCCGTAGGTTAAGAGGCAGGTATGTCTAAATACGACTCCCATCTAAAATGTTCCTTTTGTGGCAAGTCTCAAGAGCAAGTCCGCAAGCTTATCGCTGGGCCGGGGGTCTACATTTGTGATGAATGTGTAGACTTGTGCAACGAAATTTTAGATGAGGAGTTGTTCGACTCTAGTTCAGTTCCTCAGCCTGTGCCGCGTAAGGAGCAATCTCCCGAAAAGCGTCGAACTCGTTCAGCTAATATCTCCCTAAGCCAGATTCCAAAGCCACGGGAAATTAAGAAATATCTTGATGAGCATGTGATCGGGCAAGACGAAGCTAAAAAAGTTTTGTCAGTGGCGGTTTACAACCACTACAAGCGGCTCAGCTTTACCCAAACCAAGAGCAACGGTAAAGGGACTTCTGATGACACAGTTGAGCTGCAAAAATCTAACATTTTATTAATTGGGCCAACGGGCTGCGGCAAAACGCTCCTAGCCCAAACTCTGGCAGAAATCCTAGACGTTCCCTTTGCGGTTGCAGATGCTACAACGCTGACAGAGGCGGGTTACGTTGGTGAAGATGTCGAAAACATTCTGCTGCGCCTTCTGCAAGTTGCGGATTTGGATGTCGAAGAGGCTCAACGTGGCATCATCTACATTGATGAAATCGATAAAATTGCTCGTAAGAGTGAAAACCCTTCGATCACGCGCGATGTCTCCGGTGAAGGTGTTCAACAAGCTTTATTGAAGATGCTAGAAGGAACGGTTGCAAATGTCCCTCCGCAGGGTGGGCGAAAGCATCCTTACCAAGATTGCATTCAGATTGATACCAGCAACATTCTATTTATCTGCGGCGGTGCCTTTGTAGGATTAGATAAAGCCGTCGAGCAGCGAATTGGCAAACGATCGATGGGTTTCGTTCAGGGCGGCACCGAAAATCAAAGCACTAGAGAAAAACGGGCAGCGGACATCCTCAAACATTTGGAACCCGATGATCTCGTGAAATTTGGCATGATTCCAGAATTCATTGGGCGGATTCCGGTTATGGCAGTTGTCGATCCACTGGATGAAGATGCTTTGACTGAAATTCTTACAGAACCTCGTAACGCCTTGGTGAAGCAGTTCCAAAAACTGTTAAAAATGGACAATGTGCAGCTTGAGTTCAAGCAAGACGCTGTGAGAGCGATCGCTCAAGAGGCCTACCGTCGCAAGACAGGTGCCCGCGCCCTTCGCAGTATTGTCGAAGAACTGATGCTGGATGTCATGTATGAGTTGCCCTCTCGCAAGGATGTCACGCGCTGTTTGATCACTCGCGAAATGGTGGAGAAGCGATCGACCGCAGAACTATTAATGCATCCTTCCTCTCTTCCCAAACCCGAATCAGCCTAAAATCAGGGATGGGTGTTGAATTCTGAGTCAGTTAACGAAAGCTCAACACTCGACACTCATCACTCAAGATATTCCGATGGCACAGGCTTTAGTTAACGGTTTTAATCATTACTACGAATGGATTACGCAGCCAGAGGACTCTATTCCTTCTGGCAAGCCTGTGATGGTTTTTGTGCATGGCTGGGGTGGTTCGTCTCGCTACTGGGAAAGTACTGCAAAATCCCTTTCTGATACGTTTGATTGCTTGCTTTACGATATGCGAGGCTTTGGGCGATCTCTTCGAGTTACCCGCGAGGGGTCGCGTTCGCAAGAAAAATCTCCCCTTGCCACGCCCCCCGAAACCGCAGCAGAACTCAGTTATGAGCTAGAAACTTATGCCAAAGATTTAGCTGGACTACTCGATGCGTTGGGGCTGAAGCGAGTTTATCTAAACGCTCACTCAATGGGAGCTTCGATCGCCACTTTCTTTTTGAACCTGTACCCTGATCGAGTAGAGCGAGCTATCCTGACCTGTAGTGGCACCTTTGAATACGACGAAAAAGCGTTCAACGCCTTCTACAAGTTTGGAGGCTACGTCGTCAAGTTTCGTCCCAAATGGCTATACAAACTGCCCTTTGTGGATCGGCTGTTTATGCAGCGATTTTTGCATCGTTCGCTCCCTGGTGAAATCAGCCGCGCCTTTTTAGATGATTTCTTGATGGCGGACTACAATGCGGCTTTGGGAACGATTTTCACCTCTGTCAGCAAAAAAGCAACCGAGGTGATGCCCCAAGAGTTCGCTCAAATCAGGGTGCCGACGCTACTTGTTTCTGGACAGTACGACATTATTATTCCCGCTGAAATGGGTCGTCAGGCTGCTGCTCAGAATGACAAGATTGAATATTTTGTGATTCCCAACACTGCTCATTTTCCGATGCTAGAAGATGCACCCACCTATTTACAGAAAGTTCGGGAATTTTTGGGCGTAGGGGTTGCAGCTTAGGTGGCTTCAAATTTTTGGAAACAATCTCTTTGAGTTACCCGCAAGAGGTCGCTCACTTCAAACGCCACTCCGCCCTTTGCTGCGGTAGTGGGTGACGATCGTTCGCAATCGGGCAGGTAACCAGTCATCATACTGGGCATAGACAGGCAGCCGAGCAACAAACTCCCAGCCAGCTTGCTTGAGAACATCTGTCAGTTCTTGAACTTTGGGATGTGGATAATCTGGATTGACCTCATCGTAAGGACTGATCCCGCCCAGATCCCGCGCCCCAGCCTCTAAGCAAGCAATCAGCATCTGTGGATCTTGAACTAGATTTGGCGGCACCTGAAGCTCCACGGACTCAGGCAAAATCTGACGGGCTGTCTGAATCAACTTCAGCAATTGGTTGGGCTGAAACGGTTCACTTGAAAAAGCTTCAAACTGTCCGGGACTGTAAGGCTGCAAAATCACTTCTTGAATGTGCCCCCAACGCTGTTGAATTTGGGCGATCGCTTCCAGGCTCTCAATGCGATCGCGCTCCTTCTCGCCAATTCCCAACAGCAAACCCGTCGTAAACGGAATTTGTAACTCTCCTGCCCAGACTAATTGCTGCGATCGTACCTCTGGCACTTTGCTAGGCGCAGACTGGTGAACCGTTTTCAACAATGTCGGAGTCAGTTGTTCTAGCATCAACCCCATCGACACATTGACCGATTTCAGCCGGGTCATTTCTTCAAAGCTCAAAGGGCCGACATTCGTGTGAGGAAGAAACCCCAGCGAAAGCGCCAGTTCGCAAAGATCATAAATGTGCTGAAACCAACTCGATCGCCGTACACTCTGCGGATGAACCTCTCCACTCAAAACCAGAATCTCAATCACCTCGTTTTGCAGCGATTTGAGGATTTTTTCTGCTTTGGTCAAAGACAACCAGGGACTCGTGCCCGGATCAGCGCGAAAATTACAGTAGCTACAGCGATTAAAGCACTCATAAGTGGGAACCAGCGTGTAAGCAGGGCTGTAGGTCACCACTTGAGAAGGAAGAGCAACCCTTTGCAGGTCACTCGAAAAGATTGCAGGTTTCATCCATTACAGGTTAAGAGACATTAAAAAACTCTAGACCTGAAACTGATCAAAGTTCAAAGTCCAGAGTCTTTTTGATCCATAGTGCTCATTGCACGAAACCGGGTAGCAGACAACTTTTGGCGACTAATTTATCTGGAGTACCAGACTCTTCTTTGCCCCAGAGAACTTCTGCGCTTTGCGTAAACATTTTTAACGTGAGTCTTCACTGTATTCAAACTAATTTGCAACAGTTCAGCAATCTCTTGATAAGTGTGTTCTTGTCGCAGCAGCATCCAAATCTCCGCTTCTCGCTCTGTCAGGTCATACTTTTGACGATCGACTCGCAGGTCTTCTTCAAGCTCCGTTTGACGGTTTTCTAGCTGCACCAAAATATATGGTTCAGTCTCTTCAGAAGAATTTCTGCTGGAGTTAAGCGTTAACCAGCGCACCCGGAGGCGAATGACTTGTCCTTGATGCCCCTGATACTCAACCATTAGGGCTTCATCCGTAACACGACCCTCTTTGAGCAATCGATGACAGGCCTCGGTGATCACCCCAGGGAGACTCGCCTCTGTCTCTTCATCAGGCATCAACATTTGTTGACAAAGTTCCTTTGCTCTCATATTGGTGTAGACGGGCAGCAGATTGTGGGCAATTACCAGGACACCATCTTGCATAGACTCAATCAGCGTAATCCAGAGGGCATTGAGTCCAGGACTACCAAACGTCGAACCACTCTCTGAAGGAATTGTTTTCGCTTGCTTGCCCGATCGAGCATAGGCATGACTAGAACTACGTCTTGGAGAACGATAACTCGACCAGGCACCCATCACGGGCTGAACTTTGGACGACATCAAAACTAAGGGGGCTGTCATAGAGCAGAATCCTAAAGCATGAGGATATTCTGCGACTTGTCACCGCGAAGATGCAATGAGTAACCTGTAGCGCACTCCAGAGTTCCGAAGTAATCTAGAAGAACCTGAAGGGAGGTGAAGTAACCCGAAGTGTTGTGAAGTTTTAATGGTTTATCTGCTCCAGCGAAACTTAAGCGCTGAATAATGAATAAAATAGGCACTCAGTAGAGAGTAAATGAGCTACAAGCAAGAAATCGGTTCATTTTCTTGCCGAAGTGCAACTTTGCTCTGCGTAATTACTTGAGTCACTAGGCGACAAAGCTAGATACACCAATGTCAAAACTCAGCGTTCGACATTCTGGCTTTTATCTTCGACCTTACAAAACCCATAAATCCACAAGGACGGTGTGAGGGTAAAACGCTTAACTCGTCTTTGTGACTCATCTTGGACTCCCTTCCCTGGAATGTACCTCAATCAGTTTGAGACTGCTCCTAATGAATTATCTTCATTTTGAGTGGATTGTTCTCAAAAATGCGTCACCCGATCGGGTCTTTTTTGAACACTTTGTCCCTGTGTGGTTCCGCTCCATGAATCCAGAATTTTTAGACAACCTATTCCCAATTGACCGCCAGCAAATCTACAGTTCCACTCTACAAAAACGCAGCGGTCTGACACGACGTAGAGCCGAATATTTTGTCAAACTCTGGGCTTATCTACTGCTCAAGCAACGCGAAGAACTAGGAGAGCGCATTCTTCAACCCCTCACTCATTTAGACCCGCCAGAGGGCTTGATTGTTTGCACTCATCGAGAAGCGTCTCAACTCTTTTACGGCAACAAAGAGAGAGGAAGCGATCGCGCGGCGGGCATGATGATTGATCGCTTTGCAGCCTTGGGGCTATTAGAAAAGCAGTATGACGGACAAACCTTGTGTTTGAGAGTGCGGTCACTGCCAGAGTTGACAATGCTGCAAGTTGAAGAACCTGTAGACCTGTTTATGGATGACTTTAACCCGCGCACTGATGCCGTTCCGGTGGCTAATCTCACTGCCCGCAGCTATGGAGAACTGGTACGAGACGGAGCGGCGATCGCCAAAATCTCCAGAGCTTTGAGAACATGGGCAAAGCAGTACCCTACTGGAATGCGTGTGATGCGTCGCTCAGACAATCTCAACATTGTGGGGGTGTGTATTCTTTACCCAGTTAGCAGTGAGTCAGAGTTCAATTTCTTTCAGCCTCCCAGCAAAAGTTTTTATCTCACGACTGACAACCCAATTGATCCGTTTCAGATGTCACCGCCAGGGGACGCAAGCTGCACGTCTGTTTTCCTGCGGGTTTGGGCGATCGATTCTCCCTTCATTAATAGCGTCACCCTCCAAAAGCTTCTAGAAGATACTCAGGTGACGCTTAGACGAATGCAATCTGACTTTCCCGAACTTTGCGACCTCTACTCGCTCTTGATTCATCCAATTTATGAAGAAATGAGACGATTATTGGGGTTCGATCGCATTTGTCAAGACAATCAGCGCTCTTATTCCTGGATTTATTTGGCAGTCGATCGATTTCTGAGTACCGATATTAAGCAAACTCTTAGCAATCTTAAATTCGGTGAACCTTCATAACTCTCGTATTCAGAAGGCTGAGAGGACAGATAGCGTTGGAATCGAGCAACAATCAGAAGTCGTCAGGTACAAGATAATTACAAATATGAGAGCAATCTTAATTTGACGCTTTACAAAAGGAAATAATTGCTCTAATCTATAAGGGTGGGTCGGAAAACCGCCCTACATCAAACAAACACATTGCAATTATTCACCATGACGACAACACTACAGAGACGCGAAAGCGCCAACCTGTGGGA
>NZ_JBJPHU010000106.1:0-23612 GCF_052939515.1 Phormidesmis sp. 146-33 | reverse complement strand
ATGACAGGGATGACAACAAATATTAAAAAGCGCTCAAATGACCTTTAGAGGGCTGAGGTTTGATCCCCCTTAAATCTCCTACAAGTAAGGGACTTTGGCGTTGCTGAATCAGGGGATGAATTGCCCCAAAGCGGCGGGAAACCCAAGGTTCAAAGTCCCCCAATTTTGGGGGATTTAGGGGGCGAAAAGATGGACACTTCCCACAGATTCATCCCTCCAATCAGCAATGCCAACCAATTAAATCAACCAAGTCGTTATCGCTGCTTTGTTGCTTCATATAAATAGAACTTGCCAAACAAGCCTACTGTCTCAAACTGATAAGCGGGCAGCGGCAGTATCGACAGTTGGGGGACAAGCGATCGCACCGATAGATTCGTCTCGTAGTAGCTAAATATTCCAAAGTCTCGCCGCTCTGTGTTTTGGGTGATGATTTTTTTGAGTTCAGCCCGATTGTCATCCACAAACTTGGGACACTGCTTATCTAATCCCAACGGCAGTTCTTTGCAGGCATCCTCTCGAATTCGCTCCAAAGCAAACTCTTCAAACGCTTCTTGTTTGGGATTGGTCATCGCCAACGCCACCCCTGCCCCCAAGACGGCTACTCCCAAAACTCCTGCTATCAGCCTGGACATTTTCATCCGTCGCTACCTTACTACTGACGATCGTTCAACGAGTCGGCACTTCCCCAGCAATTCTCAAAGGCTCCTCAACCGCATCTTAGGCGCGATCGCTCCCCACGTACCAATTTGTAAAAAGTAAAAAAAATCTGGATCATTCATTCCTGAGAATGCTATATTAGTTATCGCAATGGCGAGCGTAGCCAAGTGGTTAAGGCAGTGGATTGTGATTCCACCATTCGTGGGTTCGAGCCCCATCGTTCGCCCTTCTAAAGTTAATGACTGAGTTAATGCGTGAAGTTGTCATTTTTGGGGACGATGCAAACCTGCATTTTTGTTCCCTCAAGGTTGAACGCTGCCATCGGGCATGATTGTTCCCTTAAGAATGGCTCTGTTGAGATTGACTGCTTTCAAATTTACCTCCAACAGATTTGCAGAGGTCAGGTTAGCTCGACTCAAGTTGGCTCCTCGCATGTAAGCGCCCGTGAGATTTGCGCCTGTGAGATTTGCGCCTGTGAGATTGGTGCCTCTCAAGTTTGCGCCTGTGAGATTGGCGTTTGTCAGGTCTACCTTACTCAGATTGGCCCAGCCAAAATCGCCCCTCGTCAGATTGGCTTCTCTCAAATTTGCGCCAAACAGATGCCCACCTCTGAGATGAATTTGCATCAAGTTGGCTTTTTGCAGGTCAGCCTGGTAGAAATGCGCCTCGATCGCCTCTGCCTCAAACAACGTAGCGCTGCTCAGATTAGCCTGTGAAAAATTGGCTTTGAGCAAAATTGCCTGACTCAAGTGAGCGTGTCGCAAGTCTGCCTGACTCAAATCCGCTTCTCGAAACCTGGCGCTTCTTAACTCCGTTCCAATCAGATTTGCGGCGACCAGATCGGCTCGATCGAAGTTAGCTCCCCTCAGATCCGACCCGATCAGATTTGCGTGGCTTAAATCGGCTCCTCTCAAATCGGCTGCGATCAGACAAGCATCGACCAGTTCCGCTTGTTGCAAAATCGCATCAATGAGTTGAGCTTTGTAGAGATTGGCTTGATTGAGAATTGCTCCCGTTAGCTGGGCAGAAATTAGTTTTGCCTCAGACAGGTCAGCTTTTCTCAAGTTGGTGTGACTGAGCGCTGCGCCGCGTAAATTTGCGCCCGTCAGATCGGCTGCACTCAGGTCAGGTTCTGTAGATGGATGGTGCGATCGCCACTCAACCCAATTCACGGCACCCTGCTGCAACCGCCTCAGATGCTGAATGTTTGCCATTGCCTATTCCTTTCGCAAATCGAGGGGGTAGTCGCGTCCGGGGAGGTTCTCGATCGCCGCCAAAACGCCTTGCTGGGCTGCCAAAATGTCTCGCTCTGCACCGCCCAGATAGAGCCGCCCAAAGCTACCCACAGCCGAGATTTGCAGAATGTTGATCAGGGCTGCTTTTTCGGCTTCGTTGGCGGCGAGGGCGGCGTAGGCGGCGGGTTCGACTTCAAAGACATAAAGGGTCTGTCCCGCGAGAATCATATTGCCACGACGAGTGCGATTGATCAATTGAGTATGGTGAGCGTCAATGTTGCGAATCACTTGACTAGAAATGATTCGAGGTTTGAGACAATCGCGCTGCTGAACGCCCAAAACATCTAAGATGGCCCGTCCTGCTGCCTTGACTTCTCCCTGATTGCTGGCATGAATTTCTAACAGTCCGTACAGCCGCTCGACTACTTGCACACCAGGACGAACCACTGCGGACTTCATCGCCACATCCATAATGCGATTGATTTCGATGCCTGGAGAAATCTCAATCCAGAGAGAAGCGTCTCCTGGCAAGGGCAAAAACCCCAGTGATTCGGTGCCCAGATAGGCGGCGTGTTGAGGCTGTAAGCTGTCGAGATAGACGTAGCTGCGAAGGTCGATACCCAAAGGAAACCCAGGAGTGAAAGGCTAGATCAGTATACGGTTTCTTTCTAACCTGTCGCTACTGTATTGCTTGACGACCCTACTTGAGCGCGATCGTCTCTTTAGCAGCAAACGTGGATTGCACCGACGGATGTGCAGGCTTACGCTTGGGAAACCAGATTCTGAAAAAGTATTGCCAATTTTTGAGGCGAATCAAGTAGTGAGCCAAAACGCCCAAGCAGCGAAGGCGCTGAGTGTAGGTCAATTCAGCTTGCAGCACCGCCATCAGACAGCAGACCGACTGCCGCTCTTGTAACCGAGTTTTTTTCTGAATTCCATTTAGCCATTGTTCGCGTTCTTTTGCCGACTGCATGGCGGTAGACTGCTTGAGATGAAAACGTCTGAAGATCAGCGCTGTCGGAATTTCTGCAAAGCGACCCTGTAATGTGAGGGCAGCGAGAATGGCACGATCGGAGCCATAGTGACTCCCCATCGGCGCGACTTTTCTCAACGCACTTGTCCGCATCAGCCCAAACACTTCATAACACCAGAAGGTTTGCAACAGGATGCCGCGAAATCGCCGTGAAGGTTGATCTGCATCTAAGGCGCGATCGCTGGGGTCACATTTTGCTTCGATGACATTGCCTTGCCAGTTGATACAGCCCACTTGAGAGGCACAAAGAACGGTAGAAGCGTCGCGATCGAGGAGTTCGACACACTTTTCTAGAGCGGTTGGAGCCAACAAATCGTCATGGGTTGCCCATTTAAAGTATTGCCCTTGAGCAAGTTGAAAAACGCGATTAAAGTTCCAGGCGGCTCCTAAGTTTTGGGTGTTGCGGTAATAGTGGATGCGATCGTCTTGAGCGGCGTAAGTGCGGCAGATTTCTTCGGTGCGATCGGTCGAGGCGTTGTCTGAAATAATTAGCTCAAAGTTTGTAAAGGTCTGTGCCAAAATTGCGTCTAAAGCGGCGGTGAGAAAGGCTTCTCCGTTATAGACTGGCATTCCAATCGAGACAGCGGGAGGATGACTATTCATTTTTCTTAAGGTTGGGTCAAAAAATTGTGATGTGAAGCGATGTGGTGCCTTAACCTTCCAGGTATTAGAAGTGAGAGCTACCTGGAGGTTAAAGGTATTGGTGATGCATACACTCAAATGAGTGCAATTTACGAGAATTCAAAGCGTTTGGTTGAAGCGGTATTAAGCTGTTGAAAACCTGATAAAAAAATACTAGAGGTAATCACCCAAACTTTGATTAAAGCTATCTTTAAGTCTTGATAAATCTTCCGTGTATTTCCCTAGAGAAGCTTCCTGCACGAAAGAGCTTTGTGAGTTTTGTCGAGAATGTCTTGACCCGCATCCGCAACCCCCTCGATCGCTTCTCAGAGATTTTGCGGAATACTCAAGGTGTCGCCCCACGTCTCTGCTGTAATGGACGGTTTAACCCGCAAGATTCACAAATCCGTCGATCTCCGTGCGCCTTATCGATTTGCCTCCCGAAAACTGAGTTGGGATTGGCAGAAAATTTTTGTACTGCTGATTAGCGATGTGGCGGGGTTGGCGATCGCTTGGCGGTTGGCGGCGTTTCTCAATAAGTTTTATTCTCCGTTGCCGCCGCAGCTTAATTGGGGGGTTTGGGTGGGGTTGCCGGGGCTGTTTTGGCTGTTTGCATTGGTGACGCTGGGCGTGTTTGCGAGAGGTGGGCTGTATAGTTCTCCGACTCAGTGGAAGAATTATGGGCGATCGGGGCAGTTGGTTAGCGTGGTTTATCTACTGTCTCTGGTGGTGCAGTATTTCTATGACCCAAAACTTGATCCGCCGCGATCGCTGGTAATCACTGCCTGGTTGAGTAGCATTGGGCTGATTGTCGGATTTCGGCTGATGGCGACGCTGTTGATCTGGCAGTTTGAGCAAACGCGCAGTCAGGTTTCGGTGTTTTTGATTGCCCCGGCGCATCGGTTGTCTAAGCTGGCAAAGATTCTCCAGCGTCAACCTCATTACAAAATTGTGGGAGCGGCCTTGTCTTCGACGGCGAGCAGTGCGGCAACTTTGCGATCGATTCTCAACTCCAACGCCCAAGAAGTTCTCGCTGAAAATTTGCCCCAAACAGAATTGGCATCGGCACTCTACTGGCAACTTCGGCGGGCGGGCATTGCGCTGAGGTTGATTCCCTCTAGTGTCGAAACCCTTCATCGGCGAGGCGTTCCAGAGATTTTTGCGGGGGTGCCCACGGTGCGCGTCGAACCGCCCTTCTTGAGTGGCTGGGACTACCGAATCAAGCGCTGTCTCGATTTTGCGGGAGCCTTTTTTGGCATTATTCTGCTGGCTCCGCTATTTGTGGGAGTGGCGATCGCGCTCAAACTTTCGTCTCCTGGCCCGGTTTTCTTTCGTCAAGAACGCATGGGACTGCACGGCAAAGTCTTTCAGGTCTGGAAATTTCGCACGATGTCGATCGAGGCTCCCCAGCTTCAAACTTCTCTAGAGCAACACAATCAAACCGACGGCGTAATGTTCAAAATCAAAGACGATCCGAGAATTACGGCGATCGGACACTTTCTCAGGCGCACCAGTCTGGATGAATTGCCGCAGTTGTTCAATGTTCTCTTAGGACAAATGAGTCTGGTTGGGCCGCGTCCGCTACCGTTACGCGATGTGGCTCGATTTGATGACTGGCACCACATTCGCCATCAAGTCTTACCGGGCATTACGGGACTGTGGCAAATTTCAGGACGATCGACGATCGAAAACTTCAATGACGCTGCTCGACTGGATCTTTACTACATCGATAACTGGTCACTCAATCTCGACTTAGACATTCTGTTAGAAACGATTCGCATTGTCGTCTTTGGCAAAGGAGCTTATTGAAGGGAGGAGAGAGGAGGGAGGAGGCAGGAGAGAGGAGGTAGGAGGGAGGAGGCAGGAAAGAAGTTTCTGGAGGGGGCGATCGAAGGTTAATCAACAGTGAGCGACTTTCTCACAATTACTAACAATTGCTCATCTTTCAACACTTCGGACAGAATTAAGCAGCGATAACGCCGTAGGAGCGCAGACTTTCGTAGTTGGGATGGGATTTGATCACCGTCGGGGACAGCGCTAACTTTGAAATAAATCGCTCAAGTAGATGGTCGTTGAGTGCCCGTCGCTTAATGCTTGCCATTGAGAAGACTAAGGGCTGCACACCCGCGCTGGCTTGAGCCGCCTCCAACTTAGCGAGATTGAGGGCAGTAAAACTGGCATTAAAGGCATTAAAGTGGAAGTCCAGTTTTCTGACATTGCGCGCCTGGCAATCACACAGACCCGTGAATTGTTTGGCATCGCGAAAGAGGAATTCGATCTGAAAGCGTAGCTTGTAGAACTGATAGATTTGGTCAACAGCTTGCTGCACATCGGTTGAGAACAGCACGACGTAGCCCGGCTTGCTGGGCTTGCGGATGTCTTGTAGGTAAGCGAGTCGAATTTGTCGCTTGAGCGAGACATGCCAGACGACTTGCGTAAATACCCCTCTTTCATCACTCTAGGCAGATGAAAAGTAGTGGTTATCCAAGTTGCTACGCTGAGATTGCCAACCCCTAAACTGATTTAGAATCGCAATGAGATGAGCGAAACCCTGCTCTAAGAATGGAATCTCAAACACGAATAACCAAGATTTAAGCAAGTAGAAGCAGATGAACGGCTCAATGATCAGCCGCAAGTTGTGCAATCGACTAGTCCAACTCTTCGATGATTGCCAACACGGATGCTCCTGAAACTTCTCTAACAACGGGTCGGGATTTGAACACTCATTCCCGTCCAATCCATCAAACTGTAAGCTCACCATCAGGTAGGCACTACTCACAATCTCCCACCATCGTTCAATCTGCTCGTAGTGCGTCACCCGATAATCTGCCCATCCTAGCTTGTCTTTACATTGCTTGAAGCCATGCTCCACCCAGGTTCTCAAGCCATATAGATTGCCAATCTGGTCAAAGTGATCTCGCTGCTCATCTAGGTGACTCATCACTGACCAGGTACTATTGTCCGGTAAAGTCTCTGGGTCATTGGTTAACAACCAGTAGCGCCATGTCAACCGATGACCAAAGAGGGTTTCTTGAATGTAGCGTTGCTCAGTTGTGCCATCCGCAAACACCCGCTCAAAGCACTGCCAATCGCTGTCAATCATCTCAGCCTCTTCAGGCATCCATACCCCATGATTGCTGCAACAGACCAAGGTGACTCACTCAAGCAATGATGAAGGACTTGATCATTCGATAGTCCAACCGCACGAGCGATTGCTGGTAATGATTTGCGTGGAAGGTCACTCATCATGCCCAGATGCAAGTATTTGAATGCTTCAAAACTTCGCACATCGACAAACAGATCGCGGTAGACCGCGCAGTAGTGATCGATAAAGGTAACGGTTTCGACGGCTTCGCGTGGCTCAACCATATCGATGACAAGCATCTCAGGAACTTGCTCTCATTTTAGCGCAGCTAGAGTGATGAAAGAGGGGTATTGCTAGTTCACCTAATTATTACTCTTGATCAGCACTAATGTACGGAAACATTAAAGTTGGAAACTGAACGAGGCTGAAACCCTGATTCTTCCGTCGTCGCTTTACAGTACTTAACAGGCTAAAGTTGGAAACTGAATATGAGGTTATTTCTACAAGCGCAGGAATAGAAACAATAAAGTTGGAAACTGTCACACTGTAAGAAATACTCATCAATACGAATTATCAGAAGTGCTTCTTAAAAATTTACAGAAGAAGAATTGACTAATTAATCATTTCAAGAATCGAAGAATTGGCAGTGGAAGGATTCATCGCTAAGTCTTAAATTGAGACTAGCACGGTGGATTTAACTAAAGGCAACTAACTAGCAGCTTATAAACAGTTCTTATAGATTCCTGAGATGTAGTTCTTCCATGGTGCTAAGCCTACTCTTGCAGAACTTTCTGCAAGAGTAGGCTTAGCACACTTCTCTCCCTAATGCACAACAGTTTAGCTCTGCCTTTTTCGATGAGTTGGGTGAAGACTAATCAAGCCAATAACAATCCCAATGACCTCTCGACCTGGAAACCCTCATAGAATTTATAGTCGGAGTGTCTAAACTCGGGAGCAATTCAGGTGTTCCAGCCAGAATCAACGCTATTTTCATTCCTGCCGTAACTCTAAGGAGGCAATCTATAACTCTTTCATCGAGAGAGTTAGGGGTTGCAATGATGAGAATCTCAGTTGAGCATGCCTTGAAAATTTTTTGCACCTGTATCATCAACTGTTCTGATAATCTCTTTCCCATCGCAGATGGATCAGAAGGGGAAAGGATTAGCGATAGCATCCCTTTAGGAGTCGCCTTATCAGGTAGATTTAAAGAGAAGCAGGGCAAATTGAACGAGTTACTTTGATGAGATGGCAATGAATTCTGCCCGAAGCAGTAGCTTTGACAAACAGAACATATTCTTGAGTAGGAATATGAAAGTAGTACCCCATAATTAGCTCTGCGGCGCTTTTTCTCTAACCACTTGTTTAAGTTCTCTTCCAAAATTACCTCCTTATTTTTTAACCTGAGCCAATTTAAAGGGAACTGATTCCCTCCTTCTATTTACGTTTCTGTTATGAGGAGGAATGGAAGCCAGAAAATGGCATGGATAGCAAAGTTATGGATACCCTTACACTTGTGCTTCTCTATGCACTGGAATTTGTAGCTTTCGGGCAATTCCACTTTTTGAAAGGGTACAGAGCTTTAGAGCAGGAGTATCATAAAATAATGAATACTCCTGCTCTATGCCAAACATGATCCGTAAATTCTACTCAGCATCATGATTTTGGTAATCATGCACCTCATGCCAGCAAAGCCCTTGAAAAGCGTCTGATTGTGATGCAAGATGACATTCTACAACACGCTCTCCATCGCCCAGCTTCAGGTAAATTTGGTCTACCTTCTGAGGATTATAGGCAATTGTAACTCTGCGGGGCCTTTCAAGTTTAGCCGCAATAATTTGCTGTTCCCGTGTCATAGGTTCACAAATATAGACCAAACCATTGAAGAGAACTCCCTGATCAGTAATTGCAGCCTCGGCTACAGGTAGTAAATTCAATTCAACACTGTTGCCATTTGTTATACGTGATTGAGCAACAGGTCTACTAGCCCAATTCCATTTCTCAATCGGACTTTCTCCTGTAGTTTCTCCTTCAATCGGATGTGTAACAGGAAGATTAGTCTGATGAAATTGATTGTTGTAATACAACACCATACGCAACACCATCTTACGAAACTCGTTGAAGCTAAGTTTTGCATCTAGACGGGAATCACTGTGGTTATATTCTTGATGTAGAGGTGATAGTATTCCTGCTGCTTTGACCTGCGTATTGGCGATTGGAAAGTAGCGTTCTATGACATCTCTCCAAGGAGACCTATGAGGAGGTACTCCAAACACTCCTACACCAAAAGTTTGGGATAAATAACTCATTTGAGAAGGTGACAAGATAGCCGCGTCTGAAGATACTGAGATGAAATCAGGTATGTGATAACAAGGCCACTCTGATTCAGTGATCTCGATGCCAAATTCCTGGCAAAACGGCATCTTATTAGAAATAGCGCTCTGTAATGCCAATATCACACCTGCAAAATTTGGTTTGCCAAAACAGACACTGAATCCTGCAACTAACTTATTTGAACAATCTAGCACTGTGTAAACAGTCGGATATCCCAAAATTCGGCATCGATCGAGGGAACTGACAAGCCTTGTAGAAATAGTATCTACATCAACCCTAAATGAAGAACCAAGACTTAACAGATTTTGCTCACTTTGCTCATTGTTGTTTGATTGCATACTTTAAACTCCTTAGTAATTCTTTTGGGTAGAACTTGTGTCATTGGTGAACGCAGTATTTCTTCTAAGATCTAGGTGCAAAAGATTTTCTGATCTTCAAGACCAACACTGCTTGACTTCGTATTCTTGGCTCTTGAATTGCCTTGGAAACAATCTCGTTGTGCAACACTTAACCCTCCAATTGGAGAAGTAGGTAATAGCGTTACTATTCCCTTTGCTCAGGGTGCTTTCAAGATTGGTTAGAATTGGATTCTCCGAGGCTTTGCGATAGATCATTTTGATTGCAATCCAGATGCGGGTTCGAGAGCAAATTTGCCTCTGTACTCTGCCTACTGTGTAAGAGATTTCGTTGATTTCGAGTTAGTTCAGATTGAATGGTTGTCAGCTTGGAAGCAAATTCTTTATTGTACAAATAGTAAAATTGTCTAAAGGTCGGCAAGTCCTCTAAAGCTGGAAGAATTGTTCTGGATATTCCATCCCGCGTTTCGTCTTCAACACCAAAAAACCTTGATAGAGTTTTGTGAAAAGCACTTCTTAGAGAGTTTCCTGGAGAGAATATATAGAACATTTTGATACCTTTACGGAAATACTCTCGCTCCTGAGCAGTGATTCTGCGTCCAACGTTTCTGTTTTTCATTTGAAATTTTCTCCTAATTAGTTTAGTTGTTTTGGCTCAGATAGATTGAGAACTAAGACGATCGCTTCTTTAACTTTTGGCATTTCTGCAATGTACGGTTTGATGCCTGTTTCCCGGATGATTTGCCATGCCTTAGGGCAAATACCCTCTTGGTGATAGTGCTCTGCAACCCAATAAATTCGGCGTACAGCAAATTCTTCGGTTGTCTCAATTACTTCAATTAATGTTTCAGCTGTTAGTGGTAATTTGTTCAGTTGTTTTTGAATGAGAGCGAGATAACCGCTGTTGCTAGCGATCGCTGTCTTTGTAAGCCTTTCTGGTTTTTCAGGCTTATTTCTCAACTGTTCAGCTGCAGTTCTCACAGCGATCGAAATTTTAATATCTCTCTGTTGCCAATCAATTTGTGCCAAAACAGGAGGTCTGCTCTTCAGTGGCGGCAGATGGTCGTACAACCACTCTCGATCGTAAAAAGACAGCCAACTATAAACTCGCCGGTGTTGCTCTGCTAACTCTGACCTCCCAGCATCAGGATTATTTTGTACAATCTCCAACCATTCGTTGCGATACTCTATCAGCTTGCTTAGCTCAACCTTTTTAGCATCTGATACTGGTTCTACTGTCTTTTGAATCTGTCTGACAGTAGGACCTGGACGCGGATAAGTGAGGTTTAACCGAGCAGCATGGTACTTAACAGACTGGGAGTCTGCGCCGAGACGTTTTGCCATCTCTATTAGTGTCACTGTTGGATCATTCCAAAGCCCTTCCAGCGCTACTTCCCAGATTTTCCCTCTCTCTTTTATCTTCCCAACCTTGAATAAGTCGTCGGAGGAAGTGTCAGGACCCATGCGGGAGTATACAAAACCACATTCACAACTGAAAGTAGCTGTCAGCCTACCTCCATGTGTTTTGTCGCGTTTAAGTTCAAATGTCTGAATACAAAGTTGTCGGAAGTGCGGACATACAGGATTAAGGCAGGGCCAAGGGCCATCTCCAAAAGGTTTTAGTTCACTAGAAAGTTGAAAGAATTCCTCAACGGTATATCCAAGAAATTGAATGAAGAGCAGATGGTACAGCGGATGGCAGGAATGTTTAGGCGATCGCACTAACCTCAAAAACCATGCATTGTTATCCCCTTCCTTAATTTCGCATTGAAGTAACTTAAGTAATTCATGCGAATAATAGCCATTCAGTGCCTTAGTTAGTTTTTGGATATGGACTTGCCCAGTGTAAGTTGCCAAACCCCGCTCAATTAATAGCTTGATGTAGCGATCGCGGATTGATTCTAATCCTGGTACAAAGTTTGGATGAGTGAGCAACCAATCAACATCATGAGCAATCTTTAAAAGACTTTGATGTGAAGGATTTGAGCTGTCTATTAAGCGCACAGGCGTTGGTTGGATTGCTTTTTTGGCAGAAATAAGCTCATACCGAATCCGGCGCTCTCTGGCTTTAAAGCCACTATTTTCTAGGAATACTTTATGAACAGGACAAACCTCAACGCCGGAGACTTGGTGCAAACGATGCCAGTAGAAGCTTCCATATCGAGCTTTGTCATCCTTGATACAGATGGGGCAGAAACGTAACCAGCTGTGTGCACGAATAGAACTGCTTGTTCCACCACATCTCATCTGAGCTTTAAGACCATTATTTCCTGCCATATCCTGCTTTAACTGCTCTACTCGTTGTATAGGGAGAAAAGCACTATAAAACGGTAGTAGAGTGTGATTGTTAAGCAAAATATCAACGGTATAACAATGTCCAAAAGGGAGAACGGCAACAAAATGATTTAAGCGACATGGAAGGTCAACAATGCTTGCAGCACTAGTACTGCCGAAAAGTTCATTGATGAGAACCTTACTGTTCGACATACGAGTTCTATCAAACAGCCTAGTGCACAGGCTATGAAGCGTTTCATCCGGAAACGGATCAGCGAAGTTGCCAATATCTGAGTACGCTGGGTTGCTCATACTACGCCAGATAAATATCTTTCTAATTGCTAGCAATTATTGATGCACAAGCCTGTAAAGCGAGGTCAATAGCTTTCTGGATTTTCGGAGTTCTTGGATGTGTTTTAGGATTTTGAAGAGACACTCTGAGAAGCAACTGATTTTGACTCGGACAAATTCCCTCTTTACGAAATTGTTCGGCACTCCAATAAATCCGGCGAACTGCAAAATCTTCACTTGTTTCTGTCACATCAGACAGTACTTTCGCTGTCTCAGGAAGTTTTTCTAAATCTCTTTTGGCCAACCTGCGATCTAACCGAGAGCTAATTAGACCAGGTGTAACTTTGACAGGTCTACCAGGCAGGTTTTTAATGCGTTCTGATTCAGCCAAAACCTCAAGTTTTAGCTGTTCATCATAACTTTCCCAATCTTTTTTTCTTGTTGTCCCTACCCTTTTATGAGGAGAAGGTAAGTTGTCTTCGAACCATTCCCGATCGTTCCTGTATAACCAATCAAAAAGATTTACATCAAGATTTCTCAATTGCTTGCGCGTTAGGGTTGAATGGTTCTCCCTAAGCGCTAGCCACTGATTACGATAGATAGCCTGGGTCTCCTGAAAATTTTGATGCTTTTGCTTGAATCGCACCAAATATTTAGCATTGCCTTCCACAGTGTTAGTACCATGCGCCAAGCGAGGAAATGATAAATTGAGACGATGTGCTTGTTTAACTACAGTAGTTGGGCTAGCCTGCAAGTGAGCCGAAATCTTTTCGACGCTTAAGGATGGATTATCCCAAAGTTCAATTAATCTGTGATCCCAAGATTGGCTAAACCCCAACGTGCGTTCATATCGGTAAATAGCCTGCTCATCTAAATCAGGTCCTCTTCTGGAATAGCTGAACCCACATGAACATGTAAACTTACCTGTTGGTCTAGCTGTATCAGGATTACGCCAAATTCTGCATACCTTTATGGTCAATTGCTTATAATGATCGCTCGTTACATCAAGGCAGGGCCATGGTCCTTCTCCAAAAGGTTTCACAATTTCCTGAGGGCGAAGTGAAATTTTGAAGAAGTCATCCAACTTACAACTTAAAAACTGACAAATCAATAAGTGCCGGAGAGGATGATGCATCTTATTGCGTTTAAGATCAGTTAGGATCATTCCCAACCAAGGACTACGACCTTTTTCGGCGGGATGACACTGAAGTAGTTGCAGGACTTCAGATGGATAGAATTCTAGGAAGCATTTTTGAAAATCCGAAGTACTAACTACTCCATTTATTGAAGTAAACCTAGAGGCGGTAAGGAGAATAAGGTATTTCTCACTCAAATCACTTGGTTCAAAAGTGAGGCATGGTTGATTGAGTAGCCAGTCGGCTTCTTGAGCAATCTTTAGTAAAACTTGATGTGATAGGTTACTGAGGTCAAGTGCTCGAACAGGTCTGTTATCTACTGCTTCACGAGCTGAAATAAAGGTATTTTGCTGGGTTCGATTCCGTGCCGGCGCGTTGCTATTCTCTAGAAAAGCTTGATGCAGGGGGCAGACTTCTACACCAGGTAATTGGTGGAGGCGATGCCAATATATCTCACCATAGCGCTTCTTATCGTCTTCCAAACACAAGGGACAAAATCGCAACCAATTTGGTACTCGGATTCTGCTTGGAACAATTCCAGCTAAACTGTGTATTGTTAAGCCACCCGCTTCTTTCATTCCTGTTCGGATTTTCATAACCCTCTCCGGTGGCAAAAAAGGGCTGTAGAAAGGCAAGAGAGTATGCTTATCAATCAGTTGATCTGCAGTGTATTGATGACCAAGCGGTAGCTTTGAAACTAAGTGATCAAGATGAGATGGTAAGTCAACAACTGCTGAAGCACCTCGGTTTCCAAACAAATCTTGAGCACCGTAGTCCCCACTTGAATACCGCATCCGTCTTTTATACCTTCCGAGGGCACTGTACAGTAGCTCGTCGGGAAGTAACTCAGGAAAGTAGCTTAATTCAGCAAATTCGTTAGAATTTTTGCTCGTCATACGATCGCCTCTAAAACGAATTCCTCGGGAGACTTAATAAACCCTTTCTGTTGGAGCATCTGATAAGTAGTTATGCCTTTTTTAGTAGCTGAGGTTCCAATCTCCGGCAGGATTAATTTCAGAGAAGTTTCTTGTTCTTGCTGCTTTGAGCGCCTCTTGTTGGTTTTAACGGAGGCAGAAGCATCCTCCATTTCTTCTGCAGTCTCTGAAGAAGACGGAGGGAACTGTTGAGGTGGCTGAACTTCCAGTTTGTCTGTCACTGAATGATTTACGTCCGAATAACTATCGGAGGAACGATCGACTTGATTTGAAAGATCATTTGTCTGGCTTATTTGGTCAAGTTGCTTCTGAGCAAGCTTAATAGCCGGAGCGATATTGATTGGTTTAACGTCTTTGCAGCTTTTAAGCTTTTTCCAATCTTTTTCCTTCAATGCATCTAGAACTTCTTTGGCTGTGCGGAAATGATCGCGAGCTACTGACTTAATTAATCCTGGTGTGATCTCCTCCGTACCTGTCAAAATTGCTCTTACCTGTGCTAGTAGGTACATTTTGATAGCATAATCGGTGATTCCTTGACATTCGTGGTACAAAACATCTTTAAGGGCTTTAGTCGCTGAGCAGGATTTTCTGGTGTATTGATAGCGCCACATCGAGGTAACGAATAAGTTCCAAACACTATCGTTTTGCATTGGATCCCAAACTAAATCCCCTAAACCAGATCCACGACGGATTTGCCGAAATTCATCTCCAAGAATTTCCCACGCCTTATAGGTTCCGACTAGGACAACGGAAATATTTAGAGTGTTGATAAGCTGAACAAAAAAGTTCAACATTCTTTTAGCACCTCCGCTTTTAGCCTGGTCTAAGTTCTGGATTTCGTCGATGACTAAAAGACCAATGCAGTGAACTGCAGCAATATTTGCCATGTCTGGAATCATGTCGTCCACTGTTCGCTTGGATCGAACATACTTCTGGTAATACCGAGTTCCTAAAAGGCTATCAACTTTTTGGAAAAAGTTTTGGCACAAGCCTTTCAAAGACCCATCACTTGGGCACTCCAACTTCATCCAGGAAATTTGTTTGAGGGTTAAATTGCGATCGCCGTAGCGACTGTGAAGAATGACAGGTTTGTAGCGCTTAAGAATCCTCAGTAGACCTGTACTTTTGCCTACACCGCTAATTCCTAAAATGCTTAGACTGGTGGCTGTATGTTCCTCATCAGTGGGAATACACCAACTGGGGTCAATCAATTCGATATCCTGACCACAACAAGTAGAATCAATTGATTCAACATCCTGCTCAATCTTGTCCCAAAAATCAGTGTCTAAAGGATTTCGCTTCTCGTAACTGAGTCGAATTGCACTATCAATTTGCCAGGCAAGATGATAGTGGATGTCCGAAGGAGTAAAGAACCGGAGCGTCTGCAAAATCATCTGCAAACGTAGTTCCGGTGACCAAGTACGCTGTTCCTCATCATAAGATGGGCAGTCTAGGAGATACTTCATCAAATTGGGCTTTGATAGAGGTAACGGCAGGGCTTCGATTAGAGGGTTACCTTGATACTGGGGAATTTTAGGGTCTCGGTAAGCTGCAAACTCCTCATGCTTCCTCAAGCGGCGCTTCAGGGATTGGTTTGGAGTGTTTTTGTTCATAATTAAACTTTAGGATGAGTTGAATAAAAGAATGGTGCAACCGAAATTTGAGAAAAGCCTGCACAGATTTTTAGTATTAACCTCTTCGGGTTGAATCAACACCTGCGTTTCGTCAATTATTAGAAGTGCCCTGTCCACAACAGATGGAATTAATTGAATCAACATCCTGCTCAATCTTGTTCCAAAAGTCCGTGTCTAAAGGACTACGTTTTTCGTAGCTTAGATGGGTTGCACCATCAACTTGCCAAGCAAGATAACAGTGCGTATCTGAAAGGGTAAAAAGCCTTAGTGCCTGCAGAATCATTTGCAGACGAAATCCTACTGACCAAGTACGCTGATCCTCAGAATATTGTGGGCAACCTAGGAAATACCTCATCAAGGCAGGTTTTGACAGAGACAGTGGCAGAGCTTTGATTACAGGGTTACCTTGATACTGCGGAACTTTGGCGTCTTGATAAACTGCAAACTCCTCATGCTTTCTCAAGCGACGCTTTGGAGATTGTTTTGGGGTGTTGTTGCTCACTACTTGTATTTCGTCAATTATTAGAAGATTGACACAGTGATTTTTTAGTACCTTTACCAGTTTTTGAATCACGAGGTTGTGGACATCAGAGTTGTGACTAAAAACATTCATGGCTTTGTACACACAGCTGATACGGTTTGCGATGAGGCTTGGAAGACGATTTTGGTTTATCTCATTGGGCAGATTGCTGAATATTGAAGGTAAAAACGACACGCTTTTAGTCGGCAGTATTTACAGGACTCAGAACAATGCCAGCAATAGGCAGATGAGCGTTTGGATATTAAGTCAGTCATTTTCCCAAGCCTCCTTTAACATTTGATCAATCAGGTCAGTATCTTGTGGCGGCGGCACGTATTCGTCATTGTTAAGCGGAGTTTTAGGCAACACGCTGTCTGGTACAGATTGGTTTTCCTGGTTTGATGAACTGTTCCCAAACTGCCAAACCTTTGACGACGCACCTTCGCGATCGCGTTCTTCCCTGCGATCTTGCGGACTCCCTTCCAACCGTTCCCGCTTGCTCTTACCTTGTGCGGCTGCCTTGGTTTCCTTCTCAGCTTGCTCTCGAATACGGTCTACATTGGCATTTAGTACAGCCTGCCCTTGCTCCTGGGTAGACTTTGCATCGTCGCGTTCTGAGGCGGAATCTACAAAATACTCAGCCGCTTCATACGAATCACAACCTGTGAAAGTATCTTCGAGAAGACTACAAATCTCCAAACTTCTGCCATTATCTAGGCGAAGATAAATTTCATCTAGTTTACGGGGATTGTAAGCGACTGGAATTCGCCAACTGCCGTTCATTACCGCCTTGACACACCATTGCTCACGAGCTGCCAAATCACAGTTGTAGAGCAATCGTTCTCTAAAAGAAACGTCTTTGCGTGGGGAAAGTAAAGAAATTCCACGCCTGGTGACTGTGGCTTCGGCAGTAGGTAGTAAGTTCAACCGGATGATGTCAGCAGCTTCGCGTCGAGGACGACCGCACTCAACAACCCCCCAATCCCAAAGACTATTTGGGATTAGCTCAACATGGTCTTCGATCATTGCTCTGCTCACTGGGTATTCCTCAAGATAGTTGTAGTTGTTATAGAAGAGGATCATGTGAATGGTGATTTTGCGTAATTCATGCAGTGTGTATATTGCATCGAGTCGATAATCAGGGTCACCGCGATCACGAGGTTTGCGTACGGCTCCCGGTTCCCAGTGAATAACTAGGTCATTAATTGTTCTAAATTTACGCTCTACGATTGGTTTCCAGTCTGGTCTATAGGCTGGAGTATGGATCAAGGTGATGTTCAACGCATTTTTTAAGTGCTCAGTATGATTGCTTAAATATTCACTTCCTCGATCAGTAAGGAGAAATTTGCAAAGATGTTGGCACGGCCATTCGTCGGGGAGAATTGTGATTCCAAATTCTCCGCAAAACTGCACTTTATCTGCGGTTGCGTTTTCAAGTGCGAGGGCAGCACCAAACCAGCTGGGACCCTCTAAAGCAAGGCTGAAGCCAACAATCATTCTGCTGAAAACGTCAACCACTAAGTAGAGGACTGGCCGACCAATGATTCTGCTTCTATCTAAAGAACTAACAACGTAGATATCAAGAACCGTAGAATCAATCTGCCAAAATGCGCCTGGATACGGCGCTAGCTTCATTGTGTTGGACAGAAGTTCTCGATATGTTGTGTTATAACGCTTTTGTCCCTCACGAGCAATTAGTGCTTCCTTGAGTCTGTCTTCACGATCTTCGTAGTACCAGTAATTAAATTGTCTTTGTGAGGGACGCCGCTCCACAGGAAATAAAAGAGGTACTTCATTCCCATCCCGGTCTTGGTCCTTCACAGCGAAAAAACGCTCTAGCATACGCTGCCGAGCGTCCTTCAGAGTCATTCCATTTTTCTCATGAAATAGCTTTGCAGCACGGACAATAATTTTACGAATTCTCTTATCAACTCGAAGTCGGGCTGGCTTATCCTTGTGTTTACTCTCACCCTTAGAAGAGTCAGGAGGCTGAAATCCCTTACCCTTCTCACTTTTTGGTGGATCTTTAAGCCGTTCTTTTCCTTTGCCACCACAGCGATCCCAGCCAGCAAGAAGGGTATTTGGCTTTTGTCCTCCACACCACCATAATCTCAAGTTGAAATAGATTGTTTTCTTGGTAACTCCAGTATTGTCTACTATTACCCTGATTAAGGCACCTCGCTCGCGCTTATCAAACGCCTTTAAACCACTTTCGACAATGGGGGCAATAATCTGATATCTCTCGTCTCGGAGTTTACGATGCAATTCCGGGATAGTTTCTTCAGGGCGAAAAAGATGACTAAAAGGATCTGCTTCCAGGATTCGAGCAGATCCTTGAATAAGTTCGGCTTCGAGTTCAGAGTACCGTTGCCATAAAGGTAGAGCACTTGAATTGTAAAGTTGAATAGTGACGACATCATCATTCACAATTTGCAGTACGCGAATTGTGCTACTGACATTTTTCGTGCCATCCAAAAACTCAATTAAACAATTTTGATCAATGCTCATTGCACTTTCTAAATCAGCTTATTCAAGCTCAATAGAAGGGGATTTCAGAAAAATTAATTTCTCTCTAAACTGTGTATTCAACGGGATGTTCATATTGACCAACCACTGTCGCGTAGCAATTAAATGTTGGGCAACCGTAAGGCTAGTGCCACCCTCCAAACAGAAATGCCTATCACATCTTTCACTTATGGCTACAAGGGATTCCTCGCCCTTAAGAGCTTCTTTAGTGAGAAAACAGTAAACCTGGCGAATATCAGCTTCCGAGAGAGGATAAAGGGTTTTAGAGTCATGTAAGTCGTGGATTTGCATCATGTTGCTGACCAGAACACCTGGAATTTCCCGCTCAGTCACGATGCCCCAGTTCATTTCTCTTGCCTGCCAATATCGGCGATCGATTTCAAGCTTCTCTAAAGTTCTAGAGTTTTGTAATTCTTCGACAGTTTTGCATGTTCGGACCCACTCTTCGGTTTCCATCCCTTTTTTGACTGTAATTACAAAATCTGTTGTCATAACAAGTGGCTTACCATCATCAAATGAATGTTTAATGCCGCACAATCTCGCTATCTCCAACGTTTCCTCCAGAAATAACGGAAACTGCTCACGAATATCGGTAACGATCTCCATCCATTCCAATACATAGAAATATTTGAGTTCGTTTAGGCTTAAAAACTGGTGGTCTCTGCCGGTTTTCCAACCTTTTCCTTGAGAGGAAAAACCTTTAGAGGAAAAATCTCTTACCCAAATGGCAGGCGTGTAGTCAGCGCCTCTACCCTGCCCACACCCTTCTTCAACTCGCTTTTCTACAGATTTGCGGTTTCGTTTTCCAGCCATACGAAATTTGTGACTGTATGTGCGACCAACTTGAGAACCCGTTGAACTACTGGAACCTTGCCTTTCTGATTGGAACCAGAGATTTAAGGAAGACCATAGAGTTAAGCTCCCAGAATATACACAAGTATACACAACATCTAGCCAAATGCAAGAATCTGTTCGGGAAGCCTTTGTTGGTCATGGTTTAGAAGGTCAGCACTGTGAGTGTAGATGCCCTCTCTGAAGTATTTCTCCCCACGAGTCTGATTCCTCTTGGGGATTGAAACTGCTGATGCGAACGTGGGATCATAGAAGCATCCACTCTATTAACCCCAGAGCAACTAAATGCCTAAGGGACAAAAGCGCACTAAAGGCGTTCCTGAGCTTCACGATCAGGTGAAAGGTAGGGTCAACATGGCGCTGACCCCTCATGCTGTAGAAGGACTTGACGTTCTGGCAGCAGAACGAGGGCTTTCCCGCTCAGAGCTAGTTGAAAGAATCGGTCGCAGAGAGATTACTCTGAACGACCCCATAAGCTCTAGTTCTCGGGTATTTGATGAGTCAGTCTACTCATTCATTGAGCAGTCTCTACAATCACTGCCATCCTTAGATGAGGTGGAACCATCCAAAGTCTATGTTCTTCCGTTTACTGATCGCGCCTCACTACCGAGCAAGACGGGTGGTTTTGTCGTCAGCGACTGGGTTCATACGTACTATGGCTGTGCCATTAACCTGCATAAGCACTTTCAAAGTGAAACTGTCATTAAGCATATAGAAATGCAATTTGGAGGTTTGCAGGATAACCTCTTTATTCTTTGGCTAACCTGTGATCCTCGAGAATCAAAATCTATCTGGTTAGACGTAAAAGAAGCTTTTGAGAGTATTCGAGAAGAGATGCTACTTCAATTACTGCTTCGAGATCGTCCTAAAATCAAGAAAAGTAGTTCCATCAAACGTGTCCCTAGTTACCGAAAACCACTTGATGAGCCTACTTGAAGTAGACGAGTTTGTAGAGATTTAAACCTGTGGAGACCCCAATACAATACAGCTCAAAAACATGCCAGGACAAATTAGTGCGTGATCGCATCCCCGAAATCATTCAGGCAGCTGGGCGAGAGTGTGCTGTGGAAGTGATGGAGGAGGAAGAATTCCATCAGGCTCTGCGGGCAAAGTTGGTGGAAGAAGCACAAGAGGCAGCAGCGGCGGCTACTAAAGCGGACTTGGTAACGGAACTGGCTGATTTGTACGAAGTCATAGATACTCTTATGGAGGTTTCTGGAATCGACCGAGAAGCCGTTCTAAAGGAGCAAAAACGAAGACAGCTCGAGCGGGGTGGGTTCAGTCGTCGTATCCGGTTGCTCTGGAGTGGGGCAGACTAGAGACAGGATTACTAGGAGCTGTCTTTTTGAGTCTGAAGGATCTCGACTTACGAAACCAGTATCGGAGCGATCGCCACAACCTGCTGGAGGACTTTTATATCCCCTGTTTGAAGCGATCGCTCACCTACAATCGGGCAGTTGGGTTTTTCTCCAGCACTTCATTGGCAGCGGCGGCGAGAGGTGTTTCGGCACTGATTCGCGTGGGCGGTAGGATGCGGCTGATTGCCTCGCCCCATCTATCTTCAGAAGATGCGGATGCGATCGCCCAGGGACTCAGGCAGCGAGAAGAAGTTATCGAAGCTGCCCTAGTACGGGAATTGGGGCAACTTGAGCAACTGGAAAATGATAGGCTGGGCTATCTGGCGTGGCTTTTAAGCCGGGAACTGCTAGAAATTAAGCTGGCGGTACATCAGAACCCTTACCAGCAAGGTATCTACCATGAAAAGCTGGGAATTTTTAGAGATCTAGATGATCAGGTGGTTGTCTTTACGGGGTCAGCGAATGAGAGTGCCAGTGGGTTGATTGACAACTTTGAGTGTATTGACGTGTTCCGTTCCTGGAGATCGGGGGACGATGAGCGCATTGCCGAGAAGATTGACGACTTCCAGCGACTGTGGCAAAATCAAACTCCAACCCTGGACATTCTAGATTTTCCAGAGGCGGCACGTCGATCACTGCTACGTCTGTGCCCAGCGCAATTTCCGATGATGGAGGGGGCAGAGTTTAGAAGCCGCGAATCTCAGGGGGATTATTCTATTTCTGCTGCACAATCTGATGTTCCATCACTTTATCCGGTCACTCCATCCTGGTTGAATTTGCGTCCCTATCAGCAGCAGGCGATCGCCAATTGGTTTACCAATCAAGGGCGAGGCACCTTAAAGATGGCGACTGGGAGTGGCAAGACGATCACGGCACTGGCGATCGCTGCGGAACTCTACCAAAAAATTCAGCTTCAGGCGTTGCTTGTGGTTTGTCCCTATCGGCATCTGGTAAAGCAGTGGGCGAGGGAGTGTCAGAAATTTGGGTTAGCGCCTGTACTGGCGTTTGAGAATGTCCGGTCGTGGCAAAGCCTCCTTTCGACCCAGCTTTATAACGTGCGATCGGGACACCAGCCATTTCTAACTGTCATCACGACGAACGCCACGCTGATGGGGCAAGGCTTGCAGTCCCAGCTACCCTTCTTCCCCCAAAAGACGCTGATTGTGGGAGATGAGGCGCATAATCTGGGAGCACAGAAATTAGAAGCCAGCTTGCCGCGTCGTATTGGGCTGCGACTGGGGCTATCAGCAACGCCAGAACGGTATTTTGACGATCGCGGCACTCAATCGCTGTTCGACTACTTCGGTGCAGTGCTGGAGCCTGAGTTTACGTTGCGGGATGCGATTCAGCAGGGGGCGCTGGTTCACTACTTGTATTACCCGATTTTGGTGGAACTCACAGAGCCAGAAATCGAGATTTATGCAGACCTGACGAGCAAGATTGGGCGCTCGATCGCCATTGGCGGAGATGAAGACAACCACAGTCTGACTGCGCTGCTGATGCAACGGGCACGATTGATTGGAGCGGCAGCAAACAAGCTGGAGGCATTGAGAGACGTGATGAGATCGCGGCTGAATACCACCCATACCCTGTTTTACTGCGGTGATGGCTCAGTTGAGGATGACCTGAGCGATGAGAGTCAGCGGCAGTTAGAGGCTGTGGCTCAGATTCTAGGCAAAGAAATGGGCTATGGGGTGGCAACCTACACGGCTGAGACGACTTTGGATGAACGGGAAGAGTTGCGCCGTGAGTTTGAACTGGGGGAACTGCCAGGACTGGTGGCAATTCGCTGCTTGGATGAAGGCGTGGACATTCCAGCGATTCAAACGGCTGTGATTTTGGCAAGTAGCGGCAACCCTCGGCAGTTCGTACAGCGACGGGGACGAATTCTGCGACCTCACCCTAATAAGCAACGGGCAACGCTATTTGACATGATTGTGTTGCCTCCCGACTTGGGGCGGGAAACCTTAGAAACAGAGCGAAATTTGCTCCGTAAAGAATTGCAGCGATTTGTTGAGTTTACTAACCTGGCAGACAACGCTGGCGAAGCGAGAGTCAAGCTATTGGCGTTGCAAGAGCGCTATAGCTTACTAGACTTATAGGATCAGGCTTGAGTGATAGACATGACGAAAGAGTTGAACATGAATGACGTGCAGGAGCCGATCACCTCTGCACCCCTAGAAGTGCGGCGGATTATTGAGCGGGTATTAAAGGCGGAACGAGACAAACTTTATATGAAAAACCCCCGTCACATCAACGATGACATCCTGATGATCATCAAGGACGAAGTGTCATGAAACTGCTTTCGCTTCGGCTGTACAACTTTCGGCAGTTTTATGGGCAGACTCCAAAGATTGTGCTGGCGAGTAGCGATCGTGGCAAAATCACTGTGATTCATGGCAACAACGGAGCTGGAAAAACTGGGCTACTAAATGCTTTTACCTGGGTGCTGTATGAGAAGTTTACGGCTGCGTTTGCCTCCGAAGAGCAGTTGGTGAACAAACGAGCGATCGCAGAAGCTGAGGTCGGGGCGACGATAGAATGTTGGGCTGAGGTGGTCTTCGAGCATAGCGGGACCCAATATCAAGCAAAACGAGTGTGCCATGCCTATAAGCAAAAAGACGGGGTGGAGCAGGGTAAGAGTGAACTGCGACTGCTGGCACAAAATGAGATGGGGCGATGGCTGCCCACGAGCTATCAACCGGAAGATGTGAGGGTCTACCGGAAGCTATATGCTAATGTGTTGTAAAATACTTTTTGTCACTTAT
>NZ_JBJPHU010000297.1:0-1021 GCF_052939515.1 Phormidesmis sp. 146-33 | reverse complement strand
TACAGCATTTTTCAAGTAGATGTAGTACGATTAACTAGTCAGTGTCAGTAGAAAAAATGCAGCCATACCCCACTAGCTTTCGAGAAAAAGTCGTGCAAGCCTATCAAGCCGGGAACACCTCAATTCGGAAGGTGGCCGCTCGATTTGATGTGAGCAAAGCCTTCGTGCAAAAGATGCTGAAGCAACAGGAAGTTGAAGGACATCTTGAGCCAGGCAAACAAGGCGGAGGTATGAAGGGTGAACTAGCTGGGCGTGAGGCTCAGTTAGTTGAGATGGTCGAGCAGCACCCCGATGCGACGCTGGTAGAATACTGTGAATACTGGGGAGACACCTACCAGCAGTGGGTCAGCGCTAGTACGATGTGCCGAGCATTGCAAAAGGCAGCGTTGACGCGAAAAAAAAGACTTTACGCAGCACACAAGCCGCGAGTGAGCGAGTCCAGAAGTTACGGGGCGAGTACTGGGAACACGTGAGTCAAGTTGCCCCTGAGCATCTGGTGTTTCTCGATGAGATGGGGGTTTTACTCGGGTTAACGCGAACCCATGCGCGCAGCCGTGAGGGCACCAGAGTCTATGACCTCAAGCCGTTTTACCGAGGGGCAAAAGTCACGGTGATTGGGGCGATTTCGCTCAACCGAGTGTTAGCGGTCATGACCTTAAATGATTCAATGGACGGCAAGGCGTTTGAAGTCTTCATCCAACATTGCTTAGTTCCTCAGCTTTGGGCAGGCGCGATCGTGGTCATGGATAACTTACCTGCTCATCAGATCGCGTCCATCAAGCCGTTGATTGAGTCAGCCGGAGCCAGCGTCCTGAATTTGTCGCCCTATTCCCCGGAGTTTAATCCGATTGAACGGTGGTGGTCACAACTCAAAGCGTTCTTACGACAATTCTCTCCGACTACAACCAAGATGGTAGACACCTTGATTGCAACGGCTCTGCATTTGGTGAATCCTGAGCATCTACGCAACTGGTTTGCTGACTGTTGTTACTGTACTCCATAAACCTGAAATGTGCTGTAG
>NZ_JBJPHU010000105.1:0-23654 GCF_052939515.1 Phormidesmis sp. 146-33 | reverse complement strand
TCATGAGTTCATTAGATCTTATTTCTTCCTTTGACACAATCTAATTTACAGTCCCATCTTTACAGCTTTGAATCAGGTACTCGCAGCCCTCTCAGAAATTCACCATGCCGTATTTCAGCAGTCTAAGCAATGCAGCGTAAGAAGTGCCACTGCAACGTACCATTATGGTTGGTTAATGTGCAAAAGGTGTTTGCGTCCGATGAATACGATCGCTACAAAACTGCTGCTAAACAAATGACCCTAACCGCAAATCAATGACGAATCCACATGGAATTTGACTTTCAAGAAACCACGCCTCTATTAGAGAGTCTGCAAAAGTGCGCTCGATCGTCCAACGCACCTTTCTACACGCCAGGTCACAAACGAGGACAAGGGTTTCCAGACCAATTGACCGACTTGTTGGGGACTCAAGTGGGACGATCAGATCTCCCAGAACTGCCCGAATTGGACAATCTATTTGCGCCTCAAGGAGCAATCTTGGCGGCTCAACAACTGGCGGCCAGAGCATTTGGAGCAGATGAAACCTGGTTTTTGGTCAATGGCTCGACCTGTGGCATGATCGCATCGATTCTGGCGACCTGCCGCCCTGGTGACAAAATTATTCTGCCGCGCAATGGGCACCAATCAGCGATCGCGGGACTCATTCTCTCCGGAGCGATTCCCATTTTTGTCAATCCTGAATACGATCCCGTTTTGGAGATTGCCCACAGCATTACGCCCGATGGGGTCGCGCAAGCGCTAGCAACTCACCCCGACGCTAAAGCCGTCATGATGCTGTATCCAACTTATTATGGCGTGTGTGGTGATGTGGAGGCGATCGCTCAAATTGCCCACCAGTATGATATTCCGCTCATCGTTGACGAAGCTCACGGGTCACATTTTGCCTTTCATCCCGACCTGCCGATCGCTGCTTTAGCGGCCGGAGCCGATCTAACCGTGCAGTCGATTCATAAAACCCTGGCTTCGATGACTCAATCGGCCATGCTGCATCTTCGAGGGCAGAGAATTGAGCGCGATCGCATCCAAAAAGCCTTACAGCTCATTCAATCGACCAGTCCTAGCTACCTCCTACTTGCCTCACTAGACGCGGCCCGTCAGCAGATGGCCACCCAGGGACTAGAACGATTAGAACACACGCTAAATCTGGCAGATAACGCTCGATCGCGCCTTGAGAAAATTCCTGTTTCCACACTCCAACCCAGTCAAGCCGGGAAAACTCCAGGATTTTTGGCGCTCGATCGCACCCGTCTCACCGTCACTGTTTCAGAGTTAGGATGGGATGGTTTTGCTGCCGACGATCGCCTCAATCAACACCTCAAAGTCACCGCCGAGTTTCCCTCTCTCAAACATCTCACCTTCATCATCAGCCTGGGCAACACTCAGCAAGACATCGACCAACTCATCCAAGCCTTCACTCAACTTGCACGACATCCCAACCCTCATCCCTCTCGCGAAGCGTATCAAAGACAACCCCCCATCCCTCGCAAAGCGGAACAAAGTTCTCCCTCTTCCCTCCTCCCTCCTCCCTCTTCCCTCCCCCCTCCCCCTCTTCTCTACTCTCCCCGCGATGCTTTTTTTGCTGCAACAGAAACGCTGGCGATCGCTCAAACGGTTGATCACATCAGCGCAGAACTGATTTGTCCCTATCCCCCTGGCATTCCTGCTCTGTTTCCTGGTGAAAAAATCACTCAAGACGTTCTCATTTATCTACAGCAAGTTCTTCTAGCAGGTGGCATGATCAGCGGTTGCGCCGATCTCACCCTGCAAACGCTCCAAGTCGTCAAACTTTAGAAAAGCAATTTAGTCGTCTGCCCGTAACGTCGCATCCACATCGCCCGCAAAGACTCCCTCCACACCGTCTCTTTCTAATAAGTGATAGACCGCCCAAACTTGAGGGCCGAAGACGATTTTGTCGCGATCGCACAACACATGAGTTTGCAGCTTACGCCCGTTGATCAACAATCCATTGGCGCTGGGCTTTCCTTTGGGGCTACCATCCACAATCTGATAGCGGCAACTCCCATCATCTAGCGGCAGTTGGATCAGCGTAGCGTGGCGACGAGAAACAAACTGTGAAGCCAGCCGGATTGTGCATCTCGGATCTCGCCCGATCGTGCAAAGGCTGCGCTCCAGCGTAATTTGATGTTCGCCCTGGTCGTCTCTAACAAGCAACAGATGTGAAAGCATGGGTCGATCGTCTACGTGTCAATTCCTTTAGGCAGTGTGCCCGATTCACTCAGGAGAATTAGGATAAACTCATCAAGCCTCCATCAAGCTGGACGGACTGAGATTTGTTGGCTCTAGACTGTAGACCTTGCACTGTAGACAAAGCAAGTTTTTGGCTCCTGCCCTATTCTCTATTGTCCAACGTCTCTATCTGCCACACCCACCAATAAGTCACCACCTTTCATCCCTCATCCCTCATCCCTCATCCCTCATCCCTCATCCCTCATCCCTTCCCCATGCCCTCCCCCCTCTGGCCCTACCTCACCCCCGGCATTCCCGATGATCTTTTCGAGAATCTTCCTGGCATTCCAATGACTCAGCGTGAAGTTCGGCTACTGCTGCTGTCTCAACTGCGACTAAAACGAGACTCTATTTTGTGGGACATCGGCGCAGGCACAGGAACCATTCCTGTAGAAGTAGGGTTGCTCTGTCCTAGTGGGCAGATCATCGCCGTCGAGCGAGATGAGGAGGTCGCGAATTTGATCCGGCACAACTGCGATCGCTTTGAGGTCAAAAACGTCCAGGTGATCGAAGGAACTGCGCCCGACTGTCTGCGAAATTTGCCTCAGCCCGATCGGGTCTGTATCGAAGGCGGTCGCCCGATCAAAGCGATTCTCAAGGCCGTCTGGCAACAACTCAAACCCCAGGGTCGCATCGTCGCCACGGCCGTCAGTTTGGAAACGCTCTACCAGATTTCAGAAAGCTTCTCCGACCTTCACGCCAGGAATATTGAAGTGGTTCAGTCGGCGGTCAATCGCCTCGAAACCCGTGGCACGAGTCAAACCTTTATCGCGGTCGATCCAATTTTTGTTTTGAGTGGCGAAAAAATAGAATGAACGAGAGAGATTGTGAAGAACTCAAAACGCAAAACTAGGTTTGTCTCTCCAAATCAGCTAAAGTGTTCCAAAGCAACTCTTAACCTTCTTAACCTCTGGCTAATTTGCCAAATGATTTGATTGAGCAATGGAGTCAGCGGATGGTTGGACAGTTAGACCAGGTTCTCTTCATGCAAAATTAGTGTTATGCCTTGGTCTCGTATTTTGAGTGGGATTGTCCTGATTGCCTTCGCCCTGACCATTATGCTGCTGGGTGGATGGTATTTTACGGCGGGGTTTTGTCTGATTATTTATTTTGGGCAACTAGAATATTTTCAGCTTGCTCGCGCCAAAGGGTTTGCTCCGGCTGGCAAAACAACGCTGGTGGTCAGTCAAATTTTGCTGGTGGTCTCCAACCTTTCGCCCGGTCTGGCAGATGCGATCTTTCCGGTTGCAGGAACGTTAATTTGCTTTTATCTGCTGTTTCAGCCTAAGTTGGCGACGATCGCGGATATTTCTGCTTCGATCATGGGCTTGTTTTATGGGGGCTATCTGCCGAGCTATTGGATTCGCCTGCGATCGCTGGGACAAGTTGAAGCCAGTAACCTCCCGCTCGACGGCTTTTGGATCACCTCCTGGCAAGGACTTCAGGCGCTCCCGATTGGTTTGACAAACACGCTGCTGGCCTTTTTGTGTATCTGGGCCGCTGACATCGGAGCCTATACGATCGGTCGGTGGATCGGTCGAACTCGCCTGTCAGATATCAGCCCCAAAAAGACTGTCGAAGGTGCCGTGTTTGGAGTCGCTGCTAGTGTAGCAGTTGGCGTGCTGGGATCGTGGTATCTCAACTGGTCGGGCTGGCCGATCACAGGGGTAGCGCTGGGTTTGCTGATCGGGATTGCCAGTCTGTTAGGCGATTTAACAGAGTCGATGATGAAACGAGATGCAGGCGTTAAAGACTCTGGACAACTGATTCCAGGGCATGGGGGCATTCTCGATCGCGCCGACAGCTACGTTTTTACGGCTCCGCTGGTCTATTATTTTGTGACGATCGTCTTGCCGTTGTTGCCTAAGTAGGAAGTGAGGAGTGAGGAGATAAACCTGACAAATCCTGTGCTTACCTGAATAAAACTCACCTTCGCGGGTTAGAACTGCTAGTCAGAATGACGGGTTGTCTAATCCTTGATCGTTCAATACTTGGTGATAAATTTTCATCAGTTGATCAAAGTTGGCTTCTGGGGTGTACTTAGTTTCGTAGGTGAGACGAGCCTGTTTTGACATTTGGGCGATCGCTGCTGGGTGTTGTTCTGCCCACTTCATTTTCGTCGCTAGATCGGCTGCATCTCTGGGAGCAAACTGTAAGCCTGTCTGTCCGTCTTCTACAATTTCTGCCATGCTGCCCAGTTTGGGGACGATAACCGGAAGTCCGCAGGAAAACGCTTCGGCGATCGTCAACGGAAACCCTTCATACCAGATCGACGGAAACACCAAAAATCGAGCTTGCTGCATGAGTTGGAGAACCGTCGCTTTGTCTTGTCTGCCAAGAAAGGTAATCGTGTCCTCTAATCCAGCCTCTTTGACCTGCTGCTGCAACACTTCTCGCAGGGGCCCTTCGCCGACAATTTTTAATGGTAGCGTCAACGCATTTTGCACATAAGCATCAATCAAAACAGCAACGCCTTTTTCTTCTGCCAGTCTGCCTACAAATAATGCACTGTGATGATCAGCAGGATTGGAGGAAGAAACCCCTTCGGGTGCGAACACAAAATTAGATTTGACGTGAATCTTGGCGATCGGCAACCCCGCCTGAGTCAGCTTCTCTTTTTGAAATTGAGTCAGCGTAATGTAAGCATTGACCCGCTCTTGCCAGGTGCCCCGCAGCCGATGCCAACTCACCATTGCTGTCACAACCGCACTTTGAGACCGAGAGCCACGATAGCAGCCATGCACAATCCCCGCTAGTGGAATCGGCTTCCCCAGACAGTCTTCACAGATCTGATTGTCTCGAAACAGCATCGCCCTGGGACAGCCCAACCGATAATTGTGCAGCGTTTGCACCACAGGAATTTTTTGATCTCGACAGGCATCATAAACCGAAGGCGACAGCAGCGGAAAAAAGTTGTGAACGTGAACAACATCCGGCCGAAACTGAGCGATCGCTTCTCCCACCTTCAGTTTAGAAGCCTGAGAATAAACCGCACTCACCGCTGCGATCGCTTTACTCCAGGCTCCGACAATCTCATCGTTACTTACTTCTAGCAACTCAACGGTGTGGCCGCGATCGCTCAACAACGCCTTCTCAGCCTGAACAACGCCTTCCTCTCCGCCCACAATCTGATAGCGGTTGTGCAGTTGCAAAATTCTCATTTAGTTACGCCGCCTAATGCCGATCCCAATTCTACAAAAGCGCTGATTTTGAATTACTCTCCACCGTGAAAGCAGACCCTAAAACAAATGTTACTGATCTAGGAACCATGAGCAGCACTAAAAGTTCTCCTCCCTCCTCCCTCCTCCCTCCTCCCTCTCGCGAAGCGGAACAAAGTTCTCCCTCATCCCTAAACAATGATGCCTTGATGCTTGAGCCATAAAATCACGAAGATTGTGACAATCCAACTGACCACCGTAAAGAGGATTGGCTTATCGGTAAGCAACACTTCTTCTGGACGCTCCGCCCGTTCTCCTAGCTCAGGAGTGGAAGAATTTTCGGGCGAGTCAACCTTGAGATCGCTCAATAGCTGATAGCGAAAAACACCATACAGCACAAATGGGAAGGTCAACATCATCCAGGGAGTAGACGCGCCGTTGACTTGCGGGCCAGAACTCCACAGGGCATAGCTCATCAGCGCTCCGGTCGTCACAGTACTTTCCATCCGAGTCAGCAGTGGTAGAGAATAGCGCTTCAGCACGCTGCGAGTTTTTCCCCCACGTTCTTGTAAAAGTCGAAGTTCAGCTTTGCGCTTTTCGACTCCCAAAAATAGGGCCAGCATTCCAGTACAAAGCAAAAACCAGACCGATGGAGCAATTCCGATCGCAGCCCCTCCCGCCAAAGCACGTAAAACAAATCCGGCGGCGATCGCAATGATGTCCAAAATGGGAGTGCGCTTTAGTTTGAGGTTGTATGCAACTTGCAGCAGCGAATAGGCGATCAGCGTGACTCCTAATGCAGGCGCGGTTAACCATCCCAAAATTAAGGCACTGCTCAATAAAAGAACCGCCATCGCGATCGCCGTCCGCACTTTTACCCAACCCGCTGCGATCGGGCGCTTACACTTGACGGGATGCTGACGATCGGCTTCTACATCCGCCACATCGTTGATCAGATAAAAACTACTAGAGGCGCAGCAAAACAGCACAAAGGCCAGAGTCGCAGCCAAAAACGACGGCAGATTAATGCTAAATGCAAAGAGAGGCACCGCAAACACAACCAGGTTTTTTGTCCACTGGCGAGGTCGCAAGCTTTTGAGATGAGCTAGAAATCGAGTGCGTGAGGATACGGAGAGCGATTTACTGGTATCTGTATTTGCACGAGAATTCATGATCTTTTTCCTGGAAGACTTCTCAGCGCATCCGGCTATCTACTGACTAATCTAGAGTTAACCATCAAAGCAAGCAACCTACCCAGAAAACATTTATCTTCTACTCAAGAAATCTTTAAATGCTCCTCACAGAGGTTCGCTCAGTCTTTGATTGCTCAAAGCGTCCTCGATCGCAGGCTGAGATCTCGAAGATCCCCCCTTAACTCCCCTTAAAAAGGAGGGAATTCAGTTAAATCAAGATCAAACGCCGTAAGAAGGCTGGGATAAACGGAGGTTTTTGAGAATTGAGATTCGATCGCTTCCCGCCATCCGATATTCTATGGGAATGTCTTTTTGAATCCTTTTCATCCCTCCTCTCAAAACGGATTACCCCCAAAGGGGGAACAGATCATCGAATTTCTCCCTCATCCCTCACCCCTCACCCCTCCCTATGCCCACCATTCGAGTCCCTGCAACAACGGCAAACATTGGCCCTGGCTTTGATTGTCTAGGGGCTGCCCTGACGCTGTATAACCAGTTCAAATTTACGCCGTCGTCTCAAAAACCACTCAAAATTACGGCAACGGGGGCAGAAGCCGATCGCGTCGCCACCAATGACAGCAATCTGGTCTATCAGGCATTCTGCAAGTTTTTTGCCCATCTGGGACAGACCCCGCCTGCGGTTGAGATAGAGATAGAGATGAATGTGCCCCTCGCACGAGGATTGGGCAGTTCGGCAACGGCGATCGTCGGTGGGCTGGTGGGTGCCAATCTTCTGTCAGGGTCGCCGCTGAGTCAAGACGAGATCATGCACTTGGCGATCGCCCTCGAAGGACATCCTGATAATGTGGTGCCTGCATTGCTTGGGGGCTGTCGATTGGCGGCATCGGGCCGCGATCGGGCGTGGGAAATCTGTGAATTGAACTGGCATTCTGACCTGATGCCGATCGTCGCCATTCCCGATTTTGAACTCTCTACCGCAGAAGCTCGTCGCGTTTTGCCTACCGATTACAGCCGCGCTGATGCCATCTTTAATACAGCTCACTTGGGTTTGTTGGTGCGAGGCTTGGAAACCGCAAACGCAGACTGGCTCAAGGCGGCACTTGACGATCGTATTCATCAGCCCTATCGTCAAACGTTAATTTTGGGATTTGAAGCGGTGCGATCGGCTTCCCTGTCAGCGGGTGCTCATGGAATGGTGATCAGTGGGGCTGGCCCAACTTTACTCGCGTTATCAAGTGCCGCAAATGCAGAAGCGGTTCAGTCAGCAATGGAGAAAGCCTGGATGCGGGAGGGTGTTGGCGTTGAGGTGAAGGGGTTGCAGATCGATCGGGAGGGAGTGAGGAGTGAGGAGTGAGGGTGAAGACGGTAAGCTTTGTATGGATTAACTGTGGATTAACTAGTGGATTAACTATGAGTGACGTGTTTTGGCAAATGCTTAGAGTTTTTAGTGTTAAATCGGTTAAATCGATCGTGACGGCTCTGTTAGTTGCAAGCTGCTGGCTCACAATGTCTGTTTCGGTGTCTGCTCAACCCCTACAGCCAACCCCTTTGTTTGCATTATTTTCGTTTTCGGGCACACGTCCGGCTAATCTGGGAGTTCAGAATGGCAAGCTGGCAGCCTGTCCGAGTACGCCCAACTGTGTGAATAGTCAAACGTCAGATCAAGCCCATACGATCGCTCCCCTGCGCTACGCCACCAGTCCTGAAAAGGCATTCGCTAACCTCAAGCAAACCATTCAGGCGCAACCCAGAACCAGAATCGTTGCTGAAACTGAGAACTATCTCTACGCCGAATTCACCAGCAAACTGATGGGCTTTGTCGATGATGTGGAGTTTTATCTAGACAAACCTGCGGGCGTGATTCAAGTGCGATCGGCTTCTCGATTGGGCGAATCGGATTTGGGCGTTAACCGTCAAAGAGTAGATTCAATTCGCACGGCTCTCAAAGAAGCAGGCATTCTACAAATGGGATAGCCATCTCTCTAGATCTGACACGCTAGAAAAGTCGAGTAAAGCTTCTCCAAGGGATTCGAGTTGCTCAATGGGTAATGCTTCGATCTGTCTGCGTAAAGCCTCTGGCACTTCTCCAACTTTTCGGGCCAGCAGTCGAAAAATCAGCGATCGTTCTCCTTGAGCCATCCCTTGAGCCATCCAACTGGTTGTGATTTCCATAATTTGCTCCTGTTCTGTTGCCTCTAATTTACCAATCTCCTCAGCAAACAATGGCTCCTCAACCTCATTTAGCCGCAGGTACGTGTCCACAAATCCTGAGATGAGTCTGGTTTTTGCGGGGTCAAGGCGCAATGTGGTCAATAGCCGCAAACATTCCGCTTTCACTCTGGGGCGGTCTTGTGGGGCAATTCGCATCTTTGACATGAGAGCGGCTGCGATTGGGTTAGGCTGATCGATAAAGTTGCGCCAGTCTAACTGATTGAGTTGGATTGCAGCAAAATTGAATTCTAAAACCTTTAATCCTGAAAACTCCACAGTGTGCGTTTGCGGTTCGGCTCTCAGGGGTTCATCAAACGAGAAGACAACAATCGGATAAATCCTCTGCACATACTTTTGGTACAGACGGGCAAAGTAAAAAAACATTCTTCGGGCAAAGTTCGACTGAGTGTATGACTGAGCTTCGATGTGGACAAGGAATCCAACTTCCTCACCAGACTGTTTGACCTCAACAAGCAGATCGATGATTTTGTCCTCTCCAGACGTGAGATCCGCAAAGTACTCCTGCGGCAAAAACTGGATTGAGTCTCGTTCGATCGTGCTGGCAATTTCGGGCAAAAATAGATCCAAAAACTCAGCGAAGAATGTAGTGAGTAGCTCCTTGAAGAGACGATCGTGATCAACCATAAGATTTCGACAACTCACTAGACAACAAAACGGTGATAGCGCTCAATGAAGCGTAAAACAGGCTTTTAGACTCATCTTGCTACAAGTTTTAACCAATAAAAAGGACACCTGATTTAGATGCCCTGCTCAAAAATCTTTAGTTAAGACGACCAGAAACTAACGGCGAAAATTGGCCAAAATTAGATATTGAACCAACTGCAACACAGCGTATAGAGCCGTCGCCACATAGGTAAACGCCGCAGCATTTAACACCTTGCGGGCCGCCCGATTTTCTTCACCCTGCAAAATTCCTAGCTCGTCAATGATTCTCAGCGCCCGATTTGACGCATCAAACTCAACAGGCAGCATGACGAGATGAAAGACAATCACCGCCGCAAATAGCACAATGCCAATCTGAATAAAAACTCCGCCGATCGCGCCCATAAACAAGCCAGCCATAATCAAAATCGGCCCAAAGTTAGCGCCCAAATTGACCGCCGGAACCAGCGCCGCTCTCATATTCATTGGCTTATAGCCCTTCACATCTTGCAGCACATGACCACACTCGTGAGCCGCGACAGCCGCCGCCGCCAGAGAGTCAGACCCATACACCACCTCAGACAATCGAACTGCCTTAGCACTGGGATCGTAGTGATCCGTCAGTTCTCCTGCGATCGGCTCGATCGTTACATTGTGAATCCCCATATTTTTGAGAATCGTCTGCGCCACCTCAGCCCCGGTCATTCCTAAACTCGATCGTACTTGAGAATACTTGCGATAAGTGCCCTGAACGCGCTGCTGGGCCCACCACACCAAAATCATGCCCGGAATCAATAACAGGTAAGACGGATGAAAATACATGATCTTCTACCCAAATGTCGTGTAAGTGCTTTGCTGATTTGCTTTGAGCCTATGTTAGCACTTCAAACCGCAACCCTCTTTGGGGGGATTCCGTACATCATCACAGATTGTTAGCAAATTTATGGATCGGAGCGATTGAGCTAAAATAAGAGAATCTTTCGTCCTAATTATGCAAAATCTTGCGCTATTTGTTTTCTAAATTCAATTTTTCTAAGGTCGATCGTGTCGCACTGACAGGAGCTTTCTGCCTTCATGCGTGAGTCGTTCGAGGCGGTACGTCCAAATCCACCTAAAGCTGATGTCCGTCATGCTGAACACTCGACTGCGGATAATTTTTCAAATCCTGCCAATCCCCTTCGGCGGCGGATTCTCACCTGGCTCAAGGTTCACGTTCCCGAAACTAGAATTCGACATATTTTGCGCGTTGAGCAACTGGCGATCGTTCTAGCCCAGCACCATCACTTGGATGTAGAAAAAGCGGCTCAAGCAGCCCTGATGCACGACCTGGCGAAGTTCTTTAAACCCCAGCGGCTCCTGCAAATGTCCAAAGACGAAGGGCTAACCCTGGACGCAGTGGATGAGTCTAATCCTCATTTACTTCACGCTGACGTGGGAGCGATCGTCGCCAGAGATGAATTTGGAATCCGAGACGAAGCAGTGCTGCAAGCCATTCGAGACCACACCTTGGGCAGACCAGGGATGAGTCCGTTAAGCTGTGTGGTCTATCTAGCAGATGGCCTAGAACCTGGACGAGGCAACGCCCCTGAGTTAGAAGCTCTGAGACAACTAAGTCGGCAAGATCTAGAAGAAGCCATCTGGCGCGCCTCCGATCATTCACTCAGACACTTGCTCAATGCTCACCACCTGATTCATCCCCGCACGGTGCTAACTCGCAACTGGTTTATGCAAACGGTGACCCACAAGCCCCCCAAAAGAGCCAACCTCCCAAACCCTGACCCTTAGCTGGAGTGAAAATCATGCCACCCTACCGTTTCTAACTGCCTCGATCGCACTAACCATTTACCTAATCAAGGAACCTGAACATTAATGACAGATTTTTCTAAAGAGCAAATCCTTTCGACGATCGCATCTTCCGCCCCAGATTTTGATACGAGCTACGAACTGGCCACTCGGATCGCCGATGCTGCCTCTGATCGCAAGGGTGAAGACATTGTGCTGCTCAAAGTGGGAGAAGTCACCGTCTTGGCAGACTATTTTGTGATCGTGACGGGCTTTTCTAAGGTGCAGATTCGCGCGATCGCCGCCGCCATCGAAGACGAAGTAGAAGAAACGCTCAATCGCAAACCCCTGCGATCAGAGGGATTGGCAGAAGGCGGCTGGGTGGTGCAAGATTACGGCGATGTGATCGTCCACATTCTCATGCCCCAAGAGCGCGAACACTACGACCTCGAAGCCTTTTGGGGACATGCGCCCAAAGTTGCCTACGAGCCACTGGCGATCGGCTAAGAGAAGGGCTAAGTTTTGGGTCAGTCATTGAATCTTGAAGATAAGTATTCAGGCTTGGTTTTAACATTGAAGTTAGAACTGAGCCTTTTTGTTGAGTATTTTCTAGAGGCTCTGGGCGATCTATTCTTTATTGACAGGGTTATAAAAAAGTTATAAAGATGAAGGTGCCTGCATAATGTCCTACTACATTCGCAATGCAACTCCAGACGATATTTCAAACCTGGCAAAACTAATAACAGTCTTCATGCAAGAAACGTTTCAGCGTCCCTGGGGAGGAACCCTTCAAAAGCTGGCACAAGACGGTTTTGGACGTGAATTTGAAATGATGGTCGCAGAAGCTGAACCCCAAACGTTAATCGCTTTTGCAGCCTGGGAATCATCCTATGATCTTCACCATTGCCTCAAGGGGGGCGTGGTGATTGATCTGTTTGTTGATCCGATTCATCGGGGTCGGGGGGTAGCAATCCAGTTGATTACCGCGATCGCTGTCAAAATCCAGCAGCAGGGCGGCTCATACATCGCGGCTCATACATCAAAGGGCAGGCGGTCGAGAACCCAAGCGTTCAACGGCTTTATCAACGCTGTGCCCGATGTTTTCCGGGAGCCGATTGTTATGTGTCTGGGCGGGCTTTCCGGCAACTCGCCGAATTATCGGGTCAAAGTCTGCGCGACGTGGTGAGGAATCTGCCTGAGCAGGCATGGAACTACGAACCTTGAATAAGACCCCTCTTGAGAAAAAAAGGAGGATGAGCGATGTCAACACAGGAAAGATTTGATTCAAGTCATACGAATCGTTTACCGAATATCTTTGAGCAATCATCCATTCTCACAAGCCACAACGCTGGGTGGAGCAACATGGCTATAGAAGCTCATCATCTACCACCTGGAGAAACTCCCGAATACTGTCTCGATCACTATGTGATCAGCATAAATATGGGGCACAGGCTCCAGGTAGAGCAGGTTGTAGAAGGAAAATCCAATAGAGCAACCTTCTTTCACGGTACGGCTGTGATTTGTCCAATCTACAGTTGTCACTTTTTCTGCTGGAACAGTAAGCTTCAAACGCTTTCCCTAAACCTGAAGTCGGAGTTATTTAACCTGAGCGCGATCGACCTATTAGCAACCGATCGTGCAGAGTTGATTCCTCAGTTTGGAATTCAAGATGGGCTGATTTATCAGATTGGGTTGGCCCTTCAAGCAGAACTGAAATCGCAGGGAAGTGGAAGTCGTTTGTATGCCGAAACCCTGGCAAATACACTTGCGGTTCATTTGCTACGGCATTATGCAACCCAGCCCTGTAGCACTCCAGTTTACACAGGTGGACTCTCTCAACATCGGTTGCATCTTGTCACAGACTACATCAACGATTATTTAGAGCGCGAATTGAGCCTGAATGAACTGGCAGCGATCGCTCAACTGAGTCAACACTACTTTTGCCGTGCCTTTAAACAAGCTACTGGGCTGAGTCCCCATCGGTATTTGATTCAACAACGAGTCGAACGGGCAAAGCACTTGTTGAGGCAAGGGGAGATGACGATCGGAGAAGTGGCGATCGCTTGTGGGTTTACTCACCAAAGTCATCTACATCGTCACTTCAAACGCTTGACTGGCGCAACTCCTAAAATCTGGCTCAACTCATAACAAAAATGTGCAAAAACAATAAGAATGTGCAAGACATTCAGAAGGAGAATTTGCCAGTGTTAAGTCAGCCTCAAAATGAAGCGTAATGAGAGGCAGCCAACCTTAACATCACACTTGCAACAAAGTGGAGGATTTGAAAAAAGATAGCAAATCAGTTTCTTAATTGGCATGGACTAAAAGTTTGGATTGACATTCCAACTCGCTTTAGCGGTTTAGCAGGAAGAAACCATATGAAAAATTTCACATTCTCAACTAAGACTAAGATTGCTGTTCGCAAGGTTCATCTTTTATGTAAAGGCATTGTGCTGACCAGTCTAATACCCATCTGGCTGACATTGCTTTCGCACCCAAAACTCAAGTTTGAGCAGGCTAATCTTTCCAGCGCTGAGGCTTCTGAACCACCCACCAGGTTACAGAGTCAGGCAAAATTGAATGACCAGGATGGCAGATACCGGACTGACATGGAGTTCTTTTCAAGGCGGCGAGGTGCCTATGAACGAAACAGAACAGTGCCAAAAGTGCCGCCCTCACTCTCTTCAAATCCCAACGACCCAGACTATGAGTTTTTGGGTTACCTGTCGATCGCCTCTCCCGCCGAACAACGGGCACACTTTTCCCGCTTGAGAACTGCTAAACCAAAACCAATCACTGGTGCAGAATCTACAAGCCTTAGTCGATCGCTCTCTGACGAAACGATCGCGGGTGTTTTTGTAAATGACGCAGGTGAAATGTGGAGCTTTAAGCCGCGCAATCTTAAACAGCGATTGCAAACTCGTCGTGCTACTCGCGGCGAACCCAATACCCGGAGAGTAAACGGTCGCCCTGGGGCAGGTTCGCCAGACACCATGCAAGAGTCGCACGAGGGATTAAAGCTCAAAGCAATCATCCCTAACTCTGGGGCAAATGACAATCGTATTCTACGCAGCAGCAATAATGGCTTCAACATGAGGGCATACCCGTGGCGTGCCTTTGGTGCATTAGTTCCCAATGGTTACAACCTACAGTCAGAACCTGATGTAACTTGTTCAGCGACCAAAATTGGGGAACGCCATCTTCTCACTGCCGCTCACTGTGTTTTTACCGAAGGTGGGGGCAAAGGTAGCTTGATACGGCGAGATTGGTGGCCCGGTGCCGATGGGTTAAACACAACCGATCCGTCACCCAACCACTACAAAAACATTGAGTGGTATTACTACGACGATCGCTATGTCAACAATGGGTGGGATAGCCGCGACTTTGCAGTACTGGTGCTGTACGACAATCAAAATAGCTGTGATTTAGGCTGGTTAGGATACCGCGAAGATTACAGCCTTGCGGGTTCAGAAATGTGGAATTTTGGCTACCCTGGGGAAGGTCAAACTTGCAGCGCCTCGCCTCGCTCCAACGATCGTTGCAGTGGCTCAATGTATGGCATGAGCGCCAGAATCACCCGTACTGAAGCCCCCTATCTTTTCTTTAAGCACGATATTCAAGATGGGCAAAGTGGTTCAGCTATTTATGACTACAACGGTGGCAATCGGCAGCTTGTCGGCATTGTAAAAGGTGGCTACACGTCTGTTGAAAATCGCGGCATCAAAATTCGCGACTTGGTGTTCGATTTTATCGAATCTGTTCGAGATGAACGACCAAGCTCATATTGCAATTCTTGATCTTGCTTAACGTCAGGCGATGTGCGATCCCCAAACCCCTAAAAAAGACGTGAATTCGATGAAATCCTTCACTAATGTGACAACTCCAGGCTGCCCCACCCGTGAGGGATTTTGAACGAGAAATCTTGTCCGAAAGTCCCCCACAATTGGGGGGTTGGGGGGCAGAAGCGCTCAATCACGAAGCGAAGAAATTCTGTCGAATTCACGTTAAAAAGGGGGACGTTGATCAGAAAGTTGCACATCGCGTAACGTTGCACTTAATCGGCAGTCTTGAAGCGCTACCCGGCTGGATGCACCCAGTATTTTTACAGAACAGTGAATATTAACCAGGAGGTTTTCGAGATGAAGAAGATACTGTTCACACTGCTCTTTGTAGCATTTTTTGTAGTTGCGTTCTTAGGAAGTTCCTATGCTCAAATCAATACATCTAATCCAAATACGAGACTAAGAAACGATCGCTTAATAGAAATCGTTCGCCGCCATGAAGTGAAACCTGGTCAAAGTCTTAGCCTTACGGCTGAAGGGCGAGAAAAACGACGTGATAGTGATGGCTGTGGTAAACACGCGTGTCTGTGTGAAGGCGGTAAGCAGTGTTTGTCTCTGGTTGACTCTGGAAAATGCAATTCAGGCACCTTTCATTGTGCTGGGCCGCCTCCCACATGCGTTTGTGAGAAGAATTAGTTCAGTGTCTAGTTCTGCCGTTTTTGGGAGGTCTGCACTTCAGTCAGAAATGATGCCATTTCAGAGTAATCTTTAATCTCATCGGGTGGGTGTATTGCTTCGCAGATATCGCGAGGGTCGCCCACTTTGCTTTTTGTGTAGAAGTACAAAGCTGGTTTCCGCTGGCTACCTGTATAACTCGATCGATCACCGAAATCTTCTGATAGATTCTAGACGGGGTATGTTTCAGGTAATTTACAAATTAGAACAAATTAGATCTTCAAGGCAGTTTTTACGGCTAATTCACGACTCACTTAAGGCACCCAAACCCCAAAACTCCCTTATACTGACGGATAGATTCGATCGTTTATTTTCTGGCTCGATTTATGAACTCCTCAGTCGTTTGCCCCGTTCCGGTGGAACAGAGACCGATTAATGAGTATCAAGACCTCAAAGAATCGTGGTTTTTTAGATGGGCAACGCTTGATCTGGTGGGATACATCAAGCCAATTGCAATTTTGTGGGGCTTGAGTTGGCTGCTGGCGGGGCCCACGGCGGCGATGAGCTTTTCTCCTGCTAGACACCCCCTGGAATACGCACTGTTGGGGGCTGCTGGCGCAAGTATTATTCCGGCTTTGGCGCTGATTCGTCTCTATCTGGGCTGGTCATACGTCAGGACGCGACTGCTCAACACCACCGTTTTTTATGAAGAATCGGGCTGGTATGATGGGCAAACCTGGGAAAAGCCGATCGAAGTGCTCAATCAAGATCGGCTGATCGTCAGCTATCAAATACAGCCCATTTTGCAGCGTCTCAACCGCACGTTTGCCTTCTTGGGCACGGCTTTGGTGAGTGGCGGATTGGCGTGGCTGATCTTGTAGCGAGTTAAAAACTAGTAACTTTTTGAGAGTGGAGTTCCCGTCTAATGTTAGAGTGCTACGCATGACAAGGGGAAGAAGAAATCAATCATCGGCACAACTTGAAGTCAGGCTGCTGCGAGAAGGCATTCCAGAATCTGTCCATTCCGCTGAGGCGGTGATTTGCGACGATCGCGGGCGCATTCTTTTGATGGCGGGTAGCGCTGACACGGCGACGTTTGTCCGTTCTGCGTTGAAACCGTTTCAGGCGCTGGCGATGACAACTACGGGGACTTTGGAGCGATATAATCTGACCGATCGCGATCTGGCAATTATCTGTAGCTCTCATCAAGGCACCATTGAGCAAGTCAGACAGGTTTTCAACATTTTGTGGCGAGCGGACATTGACCCGACGATGCTGCAATGTCCCGTTCCGGCAGGCAAGCGCAGTTCGTTAGAGTACAACTGTTCGGGGAAACATGCAGGAATGTTGGCGGTGTGTCAGCAGCGAGGGTTTCCGTTTAACAATTATCTTCAGCATCACCATCCAGTACAGCAGTTGATTTTGAATAAGATTGCGGAATTGCTCAAGATCCCGGCGATCGAGTTCATTACGGCAAAAGATGACTGTGGCGCACCGACTTATTTTATGCAACTGCGGCAAATGGCCTGGCTCTACGCCCACCTCGCATCGGGCAACAGTCTCGACATGGAGCGAATTTCACGGGCGATGACGCATCATCCAACGATGGTGGCCGGAGAAGGCGAGTTTGACACCGAGTTGATGCAGCTTACCCAGGGCGAAATCGTCAGTAAGTCAGGGGCAGAAGGCGTGCAGTGTGTGGGACGAGTCGGTGAAGGTGTGGGGTTAGCCATCAAAGTAAGCGATGGCGCAAAACGAGCAAAATACGCCGTTGCAATCCACGTTCTCAAACAAATGGGCTGGATCACGCCTTCTGTTGCAGAAGCGCTATCGGAAACCTATATTACGATCGGTCGCTACAAACGATTAGACGTGATCGGTGACCTGTCCATGCTGTAGGGCTTCTGAAACTGGCACAATTGATCGAAAATCCCGTCAGGTAACAAGATTCACAGCGTCTACTACAAGTTCGCTGTTAAGCTGAATCATTGCAATTGAGCAAAATTAGTAAAATCTGGCAATCGCTGCCCTCTCAACCCTTTTATCGTCGTTCCTGCCCTATGAGTGAGACTATCCTGGACGTTCGCAATCTTGAGGTTCGGTTTAGAACGGATACGAGAGTGGTGAAAGCGGTCGATGGCATTTCGTTTCAAGTGCAGCGCGGTCAAACTCTAGGGATCGTTGGTGAGTCAGGATCGGGCAAGTCGGTCACTTCGTTGGCGGTGATGGGACTGGTGCCCAATCCTCCGGGCAAGGTGACGGGCGGTGAGATCTGGTTTCGAGATGCTCAGACAAGTGGAGAGCCGATCGATTTGCTGCGCGTCCCTGATCAAGAATTGCAAAATTATCGCGGCGATCGCTTGGCAATGATCTTTCAGGAGCCGATGAGTTCGCTCAATCCGGTTTACACCTGTGGGTTTCAGATTACTGAGGCGATTCGGCTGCACGAAAAGGTTTCTGAATCTGAGGCGAGACGACGGGCCGTAGCCCTGCTGCAAGAAGTTCGGTTGTTAGCACCGGATGCAGAACTCAAGCGTCGCTATCTCGAAGACATCGCCCAAAACAAAAAACAACCCAGCGAGGCAGAAATCGATCAGCAGATCAACCGTCAGAAGTTGGCGATGCTCGATCGCTATCCTCACGAGCTTTCGGGCGGACAGATTCAACGGGTGATGATTGCGATGGCGATTTCCTGTAATCCGACGCTGCTGATTGCTGACGAGCCGACGACGGCCCTGGATGTCACCGTACAAGCCACGATTCTGGATCTGCTGCGAGAACTGCGCGATCGGCGGGGTATGGCGATGATGTTTATCACCCATGACTTAGGGCTGATTGCTGAAATTGCCGATCAGGTGGCGGTGATGTATGAAGGCAAAATCGTTGAATATGGGCCCGTCTGGGAGATTTTTTCAAACCCCAAACATCCCTACACCAAAGGGTTGCTGACTTGTCGGCCACAGCCCGATCGCCGCCTGCGATATTTGCCCACGGTGTCCGATTTTATGGAAGTTTCGACGTTGCCCACAGGGGAGCGGCTGATCGAGGCAAAACAGCAGGATGTGGCTCAGGTGCTTCGCAGTGCAGAAGAAATCAGTGAGGCAGAATTTAACTCACGTCTGCATGAGTTGCAGCAAAAACCGCCGTTGCTGTCGGTGCAAAATTTGCAGGTAGCCTTCCCGATTCGAGGGGTGTTTGGGCAGACTCAACGCTATGTGATGGCGGTTAACGACGTTTCGTTTGACGTGTATCCGGGGGAGACGTTGGGACTGGTGGGTGAGTCGGGCTGCGGAAAGACGACCCTGGCAAGAACCCTCCTGCGACTGATCGAAGCCAAACGGGGACAGGTGCGCTTTGAGGGGCGAGATATCTTATCTTTGTCTCCATCAGAAGTGCGGCAGTTTCGCCGAGAGGCGCAGATCATTTTTCAAAATCCCTACAGTTCGCTTGATCCGCGCATGAATATTGGCGAAGCGGTGATGGAGCCACTACAGATCTACGGGCGGGGTAAACCCAAACAACACCGAGAACGGGCGGCCTATCTGTTGCAACGAGTGGGCTTAAATCCTGAGTTGATGAATCGCTATCCTCACGAATTCTCAGGCGGTCAGCGCCAGCGGATTTGTATTGCCCGATCGCTTGCTCTCAACCCTAAATTCATCATTTGTGACGAGTCGGTTTCTGCGTTAGATGTCTCAGTCCAGGCGCAGGTGTTAAATCTGCTCAAAGAACTGCAATCTGAGTTTGGCTTGACTTATGTATTCATTTCTCACGATCTGGGTGTTGTGAAGTTTATGAGCGATCGCATCATCGTCATGAATCGAGGCAAAATCGAAGAGATCGGCACGTCCGAGAATATCTATCGTCACCCAGAGCATCCTTATACCCGTCAGCTAATTTCTGCGATTCCGACAGGGACGCTCGATCGCATTCGAGAACGCCAAGCACAGCGCGGAATTTCAGCTTAGTCAGAGTGACCTTGGAGTGACTTGAGAGCTTAAGAGTTCACAATTTGAAGTACCTCAATGTAGCCGTACTCTTGGCTAATGCCACCTGAGAATCGCCAAGTACCCTCTAGAAGAAAGTTTAACAATCCTATTCTCACGTTTTCCCATATAGGCTAAATTTTTCGTGTAGCAGGAGGTTGAACCTGCAAGATAAGATTTAGTCAAAACTTCGGAGCGTAGAGAAACTCCTATGGATGCCATTATTGATCTCTCTCACAGAAAGTTTTATAAATCTACCTATCATCGTGATCTTTACTGATTGGCTCCTAGTAGATTGTACTGGTGTCTATTCTTGAAAACTAGCATGGGTTTAGCTTAAGCTACATATAAGCTACATAGTATTTAATTCCAACTTCTAACAATGCGATGATTCATACAACAGACTGCTCTAGAGATACACGCTTGTTCTTTAAATCCTTTCTGTCTTAGGATTACCTCTCAAATGGACAAAGAAACGTAACATTCTATTCATTTGGAGAGGAAAAGATGCTAACTAAAGCACGAGTCTTAACCCTTTTTTCTGCTTTAGCTTTTATAGGTTTAGCGCCAGCGAGAGGATTTTCACGCACTGCTAGTCAGCCGATCAATGTAGGGAATGTAACTCTAACGTGTTTTAGAGATCCTTACGGCACAACAGCTAGATGGGGATTCATAACAGATGATGGTGTCACAGACTACGAGCTGCGTTTAGAGATTGTTGGTGCTGGAGAGCGACCGTTTGTCAGATCGAGTCCAACAGATCCACTTGAGATTGATGGAGGTCAATGGCTTGTGCCTGGACGTTTTGCGCTGACTTCACGTTTGTCTGGAAGAGTCATACAGTCGGGAGCCGGAGCGCAATCCATCGGTTTGTTTGTCGTTTGCAGCTAAATGACTCTACTTGCTAACTTGGCAACTGCTTACAGTGTTGCTGCCCTTACCCAGAGGCATAACTACATGAAATGAGCACAGAATCGAGGCTTCAGGAATTGATTAGAGAATGTTAAATCTCCGTTATACGGTCAGCGTTCTAATAATCTGTTGTCTGTCCGTTCGCTAACGCTGTATACAGTGTTTTGACTTTAAAGAAATCCTCAATAGTGGATGACTAAATTTTATACTCCCACCATTTGCGAGGGTCTGAAGGGCAAACACTACATGTGAAAAAATGAGTGGACGGACAGTATTACAGTGAGTTTGATGGATGTGTATTCTCAGAATCTGTCTCTAGCCAAGGATTTGTAGATTTTGGCTACTCTCGGAACAAGAGTCAAAGGCTACTAGTTAGCATTTCGTTTTTACAAGTTTGTTGATGTTGTTAACAGTTAGGGAACATACGCTTTTCGGAGGTTGGTAGTATGTTTGATTCATTGTCTCTCAAGGTTATCTCGCTTCTAACTTTTGCTACCCTTTTATCTAATCCTCGTGCAGTGCTTGCGAAGCCTTCAGGTGATTTCATATGCTATATGAGTCCTGCATCATCAACTACCATTAATTTGAGTTCTATATGTGGGAAAGATAAACCGATGGAAAAGCCAATGGAAAAGCAGCAGTGGGAAATTCGGCACGAGAAATATATGCAATTATCGGATGATAAACAGCGTGAAATCGTACAAATTAGTACTCAAGCTCAAGCTGAAGTAGACGCAATTTATTCACCTGAACAGCGACAAAAAATGAGAGCGGCCGTTGCGTCAGGTCAAAGTTCTCAATCTCTTTTAGATTCACTCAATCTAACGCAAGAGCAAAGAGACAGAATCCGACAGATCAGCCAGGAATCGCAGCGACGAATGCTAGAGATCGTTGATGGAGAGTAAAAAGCTGTATGGAGCGTACCGAGGACAGGCTAAACTGAGGCAATCGAGATGTCTGAAACCATCTATCGCCAACCCCAGCAGCCTTATACCCGTCAACTCATTTCGGCGGTTCCGGTGGGGACACTCGCTCGCATTCGAGAACGCCAAGAAAATCGAGGCATCTCAGCTTAATGATGAATTCATTACGTCATTGGATTTTGGCAGTAGTTTGAAATCATCCGTGAAGAACCCAGATTGAAGCAACTGAACGTGATTGACAGGGCGGCACCTTGATGCTACGTAGTCATAGTGTACGGTTGGGAAGTAAAATTTAATCTGAATCAGCAACCTTCATAGGAAGAAATATATGAGTTCAACTACCGAGAAATTAGCCGAGACCCCAATCGAGCGATGGGTGAAGAAAGTAGAGTTCTTAAGTTCTGCTAGCCTTGAGGATCTGGGAGACCACTCTTTATCTTTAACTACATACACCACTGAAGAAATGAGTGAAATGGAAGATAGAAAACTACTTGCCAAACGATCTAAGCCCTCTTATCAATGGCAGATTGATGAACATGACAAATGGTGGCGTGTTTGGTTTCAAGAATCAAATTTAACAATCCAAATTGACTTACATTTTTCCGACGGGGAGCATCAAATGAACATGTATGAGATTGATTTGGAGCAATGTCAAACCTCTACAAGTTTTCTAGACTGGCTCTACCGTTCGACGCTAAATAAGCAATGGTCTTGCCCAGAGATGCTTTGGGCGTTGATGGAAGTTGCTGATGAAGCAAGCGAAAAACAATTTGGAAAGAGCCTTACAGAAGCTTATTCAAAATATAAAACGCTAGATTGGGCAAAGCCGAAACTCTGAATTATCGCAGCGAACTTTGTCATATTCAATCTTTCTTTCTTCATGGTTTGGGTGCTGGGCTTCTACTCCACCTACCTTTAACATGGTTGACCAAAATACACAAAGCCTACACAAATCAACCTCCCTAGCCACTGCGCTACAATGTTCTCAAGTCTTCTACCGATCACAAGTTCCTATGACCTCCCAGCAACTTGAAGAACGCTCTCAACAACTTGAAGCACGAGTCACAACGCTAGAGGCAGAATTAGTGCAGGTGAAACAAATGCTTTCTGAATCTCTCCAGAAGAAGGAACCCTGGTGGTCGAAAATTGCGGGTAGCTTTGAAAACGACCCTACTTTTGATGAAGCGGTTCGCCTTGGACAAGAATGGCGCAGGTCTGATAAGTAGAATGATTGCCTCCTACCATGTATATCCTTGATACTGAACATCTCAGCCTGATTTAACGCAACGGTCAAGAGGGAAAGCGAATTTTAGCGAGACTCGGGGCGATCGACGAGCTTGAAGTTGCTGTGACGGTAATTACCTACGAAGAACAAGTCAAAGGTCGGCTCAGTCTTTTAGCCAGGGCAAAGATTTTGGAGGAACAAGTTTTTGCATACCAAGGACTGCGACAGCTTTCCATTGATTACCAATCGATCGCAATTCTTCCTTTCAACCATGCAGCAGCTTTGGAGCATCAACGCTTACGAAAAGCTTATCCTCGACTGGGGAATATGGATCTCAAAATTGCCGCGATCGCGATGACCAACCATTCAATCTTACTCACCCGCAATGGGTCAGACTTTCGGCAGGTTTCAGACTTGCAAATAGAAGATTGGTCAAGCACATAATCAGAAGCCCCCTTGAAATTGGAGGGATCTAAGGGAGCTTCTAGACTGTGCGATCGTTCGTCACTTACGGTAAAAAGACGTGAATTCGATGAGAGTTTTTCCGCTTCGTTGTTCACGGCTCCTGCCCCCCAACCCCCCAATTTTGGGGGACTTTAAGAGAGGAATTCTGGTTCAAAGTCCCTCACTCGTGGGGGATTTAGCGATTATCTCTAGCTATGCTTGCTTAAGGAATAACGGATGGTTTCTGATCTGCAATGAACCTAATTTTATTCATACGGCAGTCTCTTATCGTGTAGCTAAGTTATCTAATACTCATGAGATTGGATTCAAACGGTCAGATCTGGTAGACCACCTAAAGCAAGCGGGCTTTAAGAATGTTCAGATTATGAAGAATAAGATGGACTGGTTTATCAAACCACACTGGATAGCAGCTCAGAAATACAGCATTTTTCAAGTAGATGTAGTACGATTAACTAGTCAGTGTCAGTAGAA
>NZ_JBJPHU010000296.1:0-1039 GCF_052939515.1 Phormidesmis sp. 146-33 | reverse complement strand
GGCTTTGTTGCATGATTAGAAAAACGGTCAGATCCGCATTGGAATAGTCTTGGTATTAAGCTTCAACCTTGTAGCTATCAGGCTTGGCAATCTGAATCATCCGATTGAGCGCAGCACATTTGATGAACAACTCCACCGCTTGATTGTCAAATTGACGCGCACTGAGATTGCCGCCAAAGATCGTTTTGAAGCGAAACAGGGTGGTTTCTGCAATCGATCGACGATGATAGCCAGAGTCGCGCTTCCAGCGTTTGCGTCCATGCTTACGAATCGAACGCAGATTCTCATCCCGTTGATGAGGCTTGCCTTTACGATTGCCATGCTGCCAAATCTTGGCATCCTTGCGCGGAGGAATGACGGCTTTAGCTCCTTTGGCTTCAATCTCGTCATAGCAATGGCGATGGTCATACGCACCATCGGTAGAGACTTGGTTTATCGGCTCTTCAATGGCTTCCAGCACATCGTTGAGCACTTCTCCATCATGGAAATCGTTGGTTGTGACCACCGCCGCTAAGATTTCGCCCGTTGCCTCATCGACTCCCAGATGCAGTTTGCGCCAGGTGCGTCGTTTGCTCACTCCATGTTGACGGGTTTTCCACTCCCCTTCGCCATACACTTTCACCCCCGTTGAATCCACCACCCCATGACGAGACCCCTCCTTCGGCACCACCGGCAGTTCAACCGAGAGTTGACCCAATCGTCGCCATAGAGTGCTGTGGTCAGGAACGGGTAAATCAATCTCCATCCACTCAAAAATGGATTCCACGAAGCCTTGGCATTGCCGTCCGGCTAATTGATACACGGCTTTCAACGTCGCCATCGTCAGGATTGCCAAATCGCTATAAAGCTTGGATGCTCCGGGCTTACCGCTTAAATCCTCAACAATCCATGCCTCCAGCACAGACTCCTCGATCCAGAAGGTGAGACTTCCTCTCTGCTTCAATCCAGCGTTATACTCAGACCAGTTGCGGATGCGGTATTGAGGTTTCATGGCGTAGTTTTGGTGTGGTAATTGAAACTTACCATGTCTCTACCCTCC
>NZ_JBJPHU010000104.1:0-24120 GCF_052939515.1 Phormidesmis sp. 146-33 | reverse complement strand
AGGGGGCTGCCTGGAGTGATCGCCACAGCGAGGGATTTCATCGAATTCACGTCCTGTTAGACTATCTCCAGTTTCTCAAGGTTGGTTGTCAGGCTGTGAAAATTCTTCTGGTCGAAGATGATGAGGGCTTTGCTGAGAGTCTGAGAAGAGTTCTGATCGAACAAAACTACTGTGTTGATCTGGCGGCTGATGGGCAGTCTGGGTGGGATCTTGCAGAAGCGTTTGAGTATGATCTGATTTTGCTCGATCGCCAATTGCCCAAATTAGATGGCATTCAGTTTTGTCAACGGCTGCGGCAGCGCAAAGATTCTACGCCCGTTCTTTTTCTCACCGCTCAAGACTCCAGTTACGACAAAGTGGTGGGGCTGGATGCGGGGGCTGATGACTATCTGGCCAAGCCGATCGACCTTCAAGAACTGCTGGCCCGAATGCGATCGCTCTTGCGTCGAAGCAGTGTGCCTGTATCCGTTCTGGCTTGGGGAAAACTTCAGCTTGACCTCAAGGCTTGTCAGTTTACCTACGCAGAGGTGCCGCTATCTCTGACGCTCAAAGAATATGGGTTGTTAGAGCTTTTTTTACGCAATCAACAGCGCATTTTTAGCCAACAAGCTCTGATCGAGCATCTCTGGTCACTCGAAGCAACCCCCACCGAAAATGCAGTCCGCGCTCACATCAAAAGTCTGCGACAAAAGCTCAAAAAAGCGGGATCTGGGGATTTAATTGAGACGATTTATGGATTTGGCTATCGGCTAAATGTTAGAGAACTGGACTCGATCTCTTCGAGTTACCCGCAAGGGGTCGCTTCGAGTTACCCGCAAGGGGTCGCTTTAAGTGACCCACCAGAAGTTGCCGTCTCCAAAGCATTCAGCACTGCGATCGCTCCAGAATTTTCGGCAGTGTGGCAACAGCATCGACAGAAATATCTCGATCGCGTTCAGATTCTCAACCAAGCTGCAACTAATCTCAAAACCGGAACGCTGAGTCCAGATCTTGAGCAACAGGCGCTTCGAGAGGCTCATACGCTGATCGGGTCGTTGGGCAGTTTTGGGCTAGACAAGGCGGCGGATCTGTCTCGTCAAATCCAAGAACTGTTGAAGCAGATTTTGAGCGATGATTCCTTGCGGATGACTCCAAGCAACCCCTTGCGGGTAACTCGAAGCGACCCCTTGCGGGTAACTCGAAGAGATCGCAGTAAAATCACTTTGCTCAACCAGACGGTGAATGCCCTACGAGAAACTTTGTTAGCGGTGACGATCGTCGCTCCGGTTTCTATGCAGACAACTCCCTCCGAAGGTCAGACGGCTCGATTGTTGATTGTCGATGATGATGTCGCTCTAATCGATCAGCTAATGGCCAGTTTGAGCGCGGGGACTCCTCTCTGGAAAATTGAGGCGATCGGGGCGACGAGTCTGGCAGAGGCGAGAGAAATCATTCAACAACAGCCGCCCGATGTGATTTTGCTTGATTTGAGCTTTCCTGACTCGATAGAAGATGGGTTTGGGCTGCTCGCAGAAGTGGCTTCCTTCATTCCAGTGATTGTATTTACGGCGAGTGAGGGGTTTGTCGATCGCGTCCGGGTAGCCCGATTGGGAGGACGCAGCTTTTTGCAAAAACCAATTTCATCCAGTCAGGTGATAGCCACCGTTGTCCATGTGCTGCAACAATCAAATCAGACACAAACAAAGTTGATGATGGTCGATGATGACCCGCAAGTGCTGGACTTTCTCCGCACGATCCTTCAGCCCTGGGGGTTTCATCTCACACTCGTCGATCAGCCTCAACAGGCCTGGCAATTGTTAGAACAAGTCAACCCCGATCTTCTGATTCTCAATATTGAAATGCCAGGGTTAAATGGAATTGATCTCTGTCAGGTCATTCGCAACGATCGCCGCTGGGATGCTCTACCTGTCCTGTTTTTATCTGCCCACAGCGATAGTCAAACGATCGCTCAAGTCTTTGGCGCGGGAGCGGACGACTACGTGAGTAAGCCGATCGTCGAATCAGAACTCGTGGCGCGGGTCTTAAATCGTCTGGAGCGGGTGCAGCTTTTACGGCAGTTTGTTGCTCAGACCCCTAACTTTATAAATTCTGACGTTTACAAATTTTAGTTTTCCAGAGGTGCTTATGATTACGTTACCATCATTTGATTTGAATTTTAGGGTTCAAAGTCTGCCTTTTTGGTCAAGCGGATTGGTGATGGCTGGCGTGGTCTTCTCAATGGAGCGCTTACAATCTTTTGAGTCTATAACGCCGATTTTATTTGTGTTGATGATTGTGGTGATTGCGCTGAGTTCCAGTCTGAGCAGTCTGCGATCGGGATTAGTCAGCGCAGCAATCTGGGCGATTTATTTAATCTATCACTTTTTCGTTCCGATTAATGTTGATGTTATTCCTCAAAGTTTTTCACAAGCGATTTCAGAAATTGCGCTAGTTCTGGTGCTGGTGCTGGTGCAGGGTCGTCAAAAAGAGCGCCACGATCGCCTCACCCAAGCTCTACGTCAACGCTCCGATCAGTTAGACCACAAGGTTCGCAGTCGCACGATCGAACTGGCTCAGGCCAATGATTTACTCAAAGGGCAGATCGACGATCGTGAAACCACTCTGCACAACCTTCGCCAAATCGAAGCAGACTTACGCCAAAGTGAAGCTCGTTTGTTGTTGGCGCTCCAGTCTTCTCAAATGGGCATTTGGGATTGGGACATGACGACGGGAAACATCACCTGGTCAAGCGGACACGAACAGCTATTTGGGTTAGAACCCAACACCTTTGACGGACGCTACCAAACCTTTGACGATCGCTTGCATCCTGACGATCGAGACTCGCTCAATCAAGCCGTCGATCAAGCAATTCACAACCACAGCACCTATCACCATGAGTTTCGCGTAGTTTGGGAAGATGGCAGCACTCACTGGATCGCAGGCAAAGGACGGGCACTCTACAACGACGTGGGACAAGCCATCAGAATGACGGGAACGATCGTAGACATCGACGATCGCAAACGAATGGAACTCGCGCTCCAAAAAAGTCAGCAGCGCTATCAAATCCTGACCGAAGTCTCTCCCGTGGGCATCTTTCACACCGACGAGATCGGCAACTGTCTCTATGTCAACGATCGCTGGAGCAAAATTGCGGGAATCTCCGCCTCAGAAGCGCTGGGTGAAGGCTGGGTAAAGGCACTGTATGCCGACGATCGCTCGCAGATATCTGAAGCATGGTCTCGATCGGCGCAACAGCATCGCCCATTTCGTCAGGAATATCGCTTTCAGAGTCCAGACGGCACGATTACCTGGGTGTTTGGGCAAGCCGTCGCGGAGAAGAATTCGATCGGAGCAGTTGTCGGCTATGTGGGCACAATCACCGATATTACCGACCTAAAGGCCGCAGAAAGCCAGCTTCGACAACTCGTTTTGCGCGAACAAATGGCCCATGCTCAGGCGCTGGCTTCTCGACAACAAATCACCAACATTTTAGAGAGCGTCACTGATGGGTTTGTTTCGCTTGATGCTGACTGGCGCTACATTTACGTCAACCGCAAAGCTGGAGAAATGCTCGATCGCGCTCCCGAAGCTCTGATCGGCAAAAACATCTGGGAAGTCTTTCCCGAAGGCATCGGACAGCCGTTTTATCGAGCCTATTATCGGGCAATGGCAGAACAAATTCCCATCCAGCTAGAAGAATACTATCCGCCGTGGGATCGCTGGTTTGAGAATCGCATTTATCCCTCTGCGACAGGGCTGGCGATCTTCTTTCAAGACACCACTGACCGCAAGCGCATTGAGGCCGCCCTCCAACAGGCCAACGAGGGATTAGAACTCCGAGTCGAAGAACGCACCGCCGAGTTAACCGATGTCAATCATCTGCTTCAACAAGAACTACAAGAGCGCCAAAAGGCAGAAAAGGCGCTGCGAGAAAGTCAGGCTCTATTGCAGGCGATTATCGACAACTCCCCGGCCGTGATTTATCTGGTCGATGCCCAAAACAAGATTTTATTAGTCAATCGGCAGCACGATCGCGTCTTCAATTTACCCAGCGAACACTTTGTCGGCAAAACGATCGATGAGGTGTTTCCTTCAGAGGTGGCGGCAACGTTTAATCAGCGCAATCAGGCCGTGTTAAAAGCGGGACAGCCGATCGAGTCTGAAGACGACGCGCAGCATTTTGATGGCACCGTTCACACGTCCCTTTCGGTGCGATTTCCGCTATTTGACGAAGACGGCACGGCTCAAATGGTCTGCGGCATCTGTACTGACATTACCGAACGGGCGCTGATTGCTCGGCTCAAAGAGGAGTTTGTTTCTGTCGTCAGCCACGAACTGCGAACGCCGCTGACTTCCATTCACGGAGCGCTCAATCTTTTGTCAGAAGGACTCGTCGAGCCACAGTCAGAATGGGGGCAACGGATGATTGCGATCGCCGCCAATGGGGCCGATCGCCTGGTGCGGTTAGTCGATGACATTCTCGATCTCGAACGCCTGGATTCAGGAAAGATCAGCCTTTCCATTCAGCCCTGTAACTTAGCGGATCTGATGACTGCGGCGATTTCGCTCATGCAAGTTATGGCGGATCAGGCTCAAGTGACGCTTTCTGTTTCTCCGCTCTCGGTGCAGCTTGATGCAGACGGCGATCGAGTGATTCAGGTGTTAACCAATCTCCTCAGCAACGCGATCAAATTTTCGCCTCAGGGTGAGACGGGGCGATTAGATGCCAAACTGCAAGACGACTCGATTTTAGTCCAGGTCAGCGATCGCGGACGAGGCATTGCAGCCGACCAACTCGAAGTCATTTTCGATCGCTTTCATCAAGTTGATGTCTCCGATGCCCGACAAAAAGGCGGAACCGGGTTAGGACTGGCCATCTGTCGCAGCATCATCCAACAGCACGGCGGTCAAATCTGGGCAGAAAGCACGATCGGATCAGGCAGCCAGTTTTCTTTTACATTGTCGATCGCGCGTGTTTGAGGGTCAGGGTTCAATCGATCGCCGTTAAACAAAACGGATATTTAGACAAATTCACCGCTCACTTTCTCCTCTCTCATGTCCAAAACAATCTTAGTAATCGACGACGACGACGGTGTACGCGACATTATTCAGTTTGGCTTAGTTGCGGCGGCGGGTTGGGGTGTGTTGACGGCCGCATCGGGTCAAGAAGGCATTATTCAAGCAGTGACTTATCAGCCTGATGCAATTTTGCTCGATGTGATGATGCCCAACCTGGATGGCGCTACCACCTTTCGGCAGCTACAAGCCAATGAAAAAACACGGCACATTCCTACCATTTTGCTAACCGCAAAGGCCAGCATCAGCGAATATCAACCTCTCCTGGAACTGGGAGTCAAAGGTTGGATTGCCAAGCCCTTTAAGGCAAAAACCTTAGCCGCTCAAATTCAAGCAATTTTGAAGTGGGATTAAAAAATGTTGTGACAGCAAAAGGAATGCTCGATCGACTTGGCTAACAAAACTCTTCTCCAAACAACTCGCTTTGCAATGTGAAGGCAGAGTTCGTTTTCATAGACGTGGTGCCAATTTTGGGGAACTTCGAGACAATATTTCTCGTTCAAAGTCCCTCACTGGTGGGGGATTTAGGGGGCTGCCCGGATTGGTAACCGTAGCGAAGGATGATCATGGAATTCACGTTAAATTTAATTCGCCAGCTTTATCGAATTGACGCTGCGGTTTAGATCTTGTCGATCGCTACACATCCCGATCAAACGCGCTTCGTCTTTCTATTCACAAAATATTCACATTCTTCATTTATTTTAATAGGTGTGGCTTACCTTGTGTAAAAAACGCAGGTCAATTTGCCTTTGAGAAAACGCTCCGAAGTCTATTAATAACCCCATTCAAGGTGTAAATTGACCGCTAGAGAAGCCGATCATCCTAATAGGAATTCGGCTTTTTTAGTACTTTAAATTACTGTAAAAGTATCCATAAAATATCTATATATTTCACAAAGTATTCACATTCATTCAGTATCTTTTAACTAAACTGACATATTTCAACTTGCCCTATCTCAAACAGAATTATGGACTTTAACCATCAACACCTGCCTCAAAAAAACGGAGGGATATTGAACAAAATAGACAATCCCCCTTTAATTTTGATTGCTGAAGATGAGGAAATTATTCGTCTAGCGATCGCCGAAACTCTCAAGCAAAATGGCTATGCAGTCGTCGAAACCGAAAACGGCTGGGATTGTCTCAGAGCCTTCAAAATCTTTCGGCCTGATCTGGTGATCCTCGACGGTCAAATGCCTCAAATGGACGGCTTCACCTGTTGTCAGATCATTCGGACTTTCTCATACTGCGTGCCGATTTTAATGGTCACAGGTCTACATTCCGCCGATTTTATCGATCAGGCTTTGGCTGTTGGAGTCACCAGCTACTTGACTAAACCTGTTCCTGCCAAAGCGCTAATTCAGCGTGTCTCCAGTCTTCTACAAGCCAAACGGTCGAGCTGCTCAATAAACAGTTCTAATTAATCATTCTAATTAATAGCAAGTTGTTAATTGGTGATTGTCTTCATCTCTCATTCCCTACTGTGACCTTACAAACTACTCACGCTTCAATACTTACACCATTGGCCCCGCTAGTTTTGGTGACAGACGACGATGCAGTGATGCGGTTGGTTCTATGTGAAGCAATGCACCAGGAAGGCTATCGGACGATCGAAGCAGAAAATGGCTTTGCGTGTTTAGAGTCCTGTCGTCGGTTTCGGCCTGACTTGATTTTGTTGGATGCGGTGATGCCAGAGATGAATGGGTTTACCTGCTGTCAAGAACTGCGATCGCTCACCCCCAACCTCCCGATTTTGATGGTGACCAGCCTCCAGACTTCGGAAGCGGTCGATCAAGTTTTTGCAGTCGGCGCAACGGACTATATTAGTAAGCCGATTCATTGGGCTGTCTTGCGGCAGCGAGTTCGGCGACTGCTTCAAGCGCATCAGGCGACTACCGAATTGCAGCATCGTAACCAACAAGTTCAACAACTCACGACCCAGTTAGAATCACAAATTCAGGAACGCACGACTCAATTAGAACAAGCTCTCAAATTTGAGTCTACGCTCAAGCGCATTACCGACAAAGTACGCGACTCGCTTGATGAAAAACAAATCCTTCACTCTGCGGTACAAAAATTAGCCCGGAGTACTGGTGTACAAGCCTGTGACACTGCTTTGTATGATTTGAATCAAAAGACTTCTACGATTTACTTTGAGTATGTTTCTTCAGATTTGACGGCGGCGCAAGGCAAGGTTGCCCATTTCGATAGGCTGCCCTGTGTGTATGAGGCAATGTTAGCGGGAAGATCGGCTCAGTTTTGTTTGATCGCACCTTATCCAACGCTGATTCGCACGATCGCCTATCGATTTGCAATTTTGGCCTGTCCACTAATGGATGATCAGGGCGTGTTGGGTGATATGTGGCTGTTCAAACCCTGTGATGAAACGTTTAATGATCTCGAAATTCGACTCGTGCAGCAAGTGGCCAATCAGTGTGCGATCGCGCTACGCCAATCTCGCCTCTATCAAGCGTCTCAACAACAAGTCAAAGCCCTAGAAAAGCTGCACCACCTCAAAGACGAATTTTTAAGCACCGTTTCTCACGAGTTGCGATCGCCGATTGCCAATATGCTGATGGCTATTCAGATGTTAGAGTGCGTTCTGACTCAGGTTAAACTGCCTGACCATCAGATCGAACTGTTTGATAAAAGTACAACCTATCTCAAGATCCTCCGCAGTGAATGCAATCGCGAAGTTCATCTAATCAACGATCTGCTCGACCTACAGCGCCTCGAATCGGGACAGCAGCGCCTCACCTGGGAGTTGATTGATCTAAGAGAGTGGATTCCGACGATCGTGGAGCCTTATCGGATTCGTGCCCAACACCGTCAACAAGGTTTGCAGTTTCACCTCGCAGATTTGCCCCCGCTGTATGCTGACCCCATCAGTCTCGGTAGAGTGTTGTCAGAACTGTTGAACAATGCCTGCAAGTACACACCACCAGGCGGAACGATCGCGCTCTCGATTCATCTAACTGAGGCAACTAAAATAGATTCTGCAATAGAGTCTACCAAGCCATTTTCTCCTCAAATCCTACAACTAAACATCAGCAACTCCGGGTCTGAAATTGCTGCGGTTGAGCTTCCCCGAATTTTTGATCAATTTTATCGAGTTCCCTGTAGCGATCGCTGGCAGCAAGGCGGGACAGGTCTGGGGTTAGCGCTAGTTAAGCAATTAGTCCAACATCTCAAGGGTCACATTTGGGTTGAGAGTGCCCAGCAGAAAACCTGCTTTACGATCGAGATCCCGTTAGACAGTAGACATTAGATGCTAGACATGATTGACTGACAAATCTTTTCAGGTAGGTTGGGTAGAGCCTTGCGAAACCCAACGATTGCTGGGGTGTTGGGTTTCATGCTTCAACCCAACCTACGAAGTTATTTAGTTCGTGATCCTTAGCGAGCGGTAGGATTAGGAGGAGTCGCTACCGGAACGCCCCGAAAAGGATTGGTCTGAGGAACGTCTAAATCAATGCGATCTAGACTTTCAGGAACTCGCAGCCTCACACTTACATTGACCGCCTGATCGGGACGTAGATCGTACAGCGAGAAGGTCTTGCCAAAGGGCGATCGTGAGTCAAGGGTTGGATAGCGTTCATTCGTTCTAGAGTTGATCCCCTTGACCTCGGCGAGGTCGATGTCACCCACACCAGGGACACGATCGCGCAGCCGATGAATTCGCATTTCCACATTAACGATGTTAGAGTCTCCTGACCCGTCCGCCCGTCGCACCGAGAGCAGTTCCACCTCGCCCGCACCCCCGTAAGCAGACTGCACAAAGCGCCCCGGTTCTACCCGACTGATGGCAGCGGGCGTGATCAAGCGATTGCCCAAAGTCGTCAGGTCACGTTGTTGAGCCGCTTGCGCTTGACGGTTCGGAGGATTGAGAACCGCCTGCACTTCTTGTCGTGCTCGAACGCCTTGAATCACCGCCACACTGCTAAAGAAAAAAGCCAGCGTTGACAAGACTAAGGCTAACCCTGACGCAACATCGGTTGCTGCATTTGATGTAGAACCTGACCCCTCCTCTCTAACACCACCAGAGCGAACAGGACGATCGAGATCCCGTTCCTGAAGTTTAGACCGTTCAACAAGGTTACGCTCTTGAATCATGGGGTTCACCCTGAGTATCGTGATCCCTTCATAGTAGGGTCACACCCCTCATAGATATTCCTACCCTAAGAGAGATTTACAGATCAAAAATCTGCTACTTTTGCTACAGATTAATTTGTGTTTTTAGTAGCGAAAACTGAAGACACAATGCCGATTGTGCTCAACCTCTCACCCGTTGCCCCGTCTTTCTGCACCATGCCCATCTCTCCTTTTTCTCGTCTGCTGGTGTTGAGTCTTACGCTGATCTTGCAGCCAGTGCGGACGCTGGCCGCTCCTTCGACGCTCTGCCCGACTCAACTGCCCGCGGCGATCGATAGGATTTTGGGTCATCCTGATTTTGCACGATCGCGCTGGGGGGCGTTGATTCAAACTGAGGATGGAAAGACGCTGTACGATCGCGACGCTCAACGTTATTTCATTCCTGCCTCTACAACCAAACTGTTGACCACGGCGGCTGCGCTTGACAAATTGGGAGCACAGTTTCGCATTCGCACTTCAATTTATGGCATTCGTTCTCAGACGGGATGGGTGTTGCGAGTGGTGGGGCGAGGTGATCCGACGCTGACAGATTTGCAGTTGGCGAGGTTGGCGCAGCAGTTGAGTCGGCAGGGCATTCAGCAGGTTGAGCAATTGACGGTGGAAGACTCTGATCGCAGCGACCCGATTTCACCAGACTGGACGGTTGAGGATGCTCAAGCAGGATATGGGGCCCCTGTGAATCGTTTGATCGTCAATGGGAATGCGATCGGGCTGAGTCTGATTCCGCAAGCGATCGGTCAACCGCTCCGGGTGCAATGGGATGACCCCAACGACAGCAAAGGCTGGCAAATTGAGAATAACTCTGTCACAGTTGCGGCCGATGCGCCAGAGTCCCTGGACGTGGGACGCGATCTCAGCCAGCCGATTCTCAAAATCAGGGGACAGTTGCGAGTGGGCGCGGCTTCAGAATCTGTGTCAGTGGCGATCGTCAATCCTGCTCAAAACTTTCTTCAACAGTTGCGGCAAGCGCTAGCAAAAGAGAAGATTACGGTGAAACGGGCGGTCGTGGTCACTCGTCCCGATGCCGCTACAGGTTCAGAAGTGGCGTTTGTCGAGTCACCGCCCTTGTCCGCCATTCTCAAAACGACAAATCAAGACAGCAACAATCTGTATGCAGAATCATTGCTGAGACTGCTGGGCACAAAAGACAACACTACGACGATCGACCAGGGAATGACGACGCTCATTTCAACTTTGAAAACGCTAGGTGTCAACTCATCCAGTTTTTTGCTGGTCGATGGGTCAGGATTGGCGCGTCAAAATTTGATCAGTCCCCAAGCGCTGGTGCAAACTCTACGGTCGATGTCCAGGCATCCTGCTGCTAGTATCTATCGATCGTCTTTGCCCACCGCCGGGGTTAGCGGAACGCTACAAAATCGCTTTCGAGGCACCGCTGCCCAGGGAATCGTCCAGGCTAAAACAGGAAGTCTCACTGGAGTGTCAGCCCTTTCTGGCTACCTGGCTCCTCCCAACTATTCGCCGATCGTCTTTAGTGTAATCGTCAACCAATCTACCAGTTCGGCAACGGTGCAGCGAGAAGCGATCGATGAGGTTGTGTTGTTGTTGACAAAGCTACGATCGTGCAACTGAGCAACTTTCAGCCACCAAAGTCACAGCCACGCTTTGACCCCTATTCGCTTTACAAAGTCCTTTAGCAACAAGCGATCCTGAACAGTCAGCAAAAAATAGAATGTGCAAGAAGCGGGCGGCGAGAATCGAACTCGCATCATTAGCTTGGAAGGCTAAGGTTTTACCACTAAACTACGCCCGCGTGACCTTCTTACAAAGGCGAATACTAGAATAACACGATTTTCTGCAAAGAGATGGCATTGATTCAAAACAGCTTCCAAAACAACAGTTGCTTACTTCACAACCTGAATCCGCACCGGAACCACCCATTCGCTGAACTGAGCCTTGTTGACAGCAGCCGTCTTAAAGGTGACATCAAAAGATAACGACTCAAATATCTTCTTGACCAGGCTATTTAGCCCTACATCACTCATCGAAGTTGAATTGATAAGAACGCTTGATTCGGTCACTGTACCGTTTTCCCCTACCACAAACTGAACTTCTAAATTCAGAACTTGCCCCGGCGAAAGTTTGGAGTCAGAAGGATAGAGGATGGTAATTTGCTGCTGTGCGTTGCCTCTGAGCTTTGCTGTTTCTGCTTGTCCGCCGATTCTAGTGAACTCTGTCGGTCGAAGTTGTCCAGCGGCGACTTGAGCCGTGATCGTCATCTCAGTAGATGGTAAACCCTGCCCTGACGTGATCGGCCCTGAAGGCGGATCGGTCTGAGTTCCACCTGTGGGAGATTGAGGAGGCTTGGGCGGACTGTCTGAGTCGCCAGAAGGCTGTGCGGGATCAGTCTGAGTTCCACCTATGGGAGGTTGAGATTTGGGCGGGTTGTCTGGATCAGTTGATGGTTGAGCCGGATCGGTCTGATTCTCGGTCGTGGGAGGTTGAGAAGGCGTTGGCGGCTGAGGAGGACTGGACGGATCAGCTTCATCCTCTACAGGGGGTGGGTTTGGGGTGACAGGCTTAGGGAAAATCGGTTTTGTGACAGCAGGCTTTTGAGGCGATGGCAAGGGTTGAGAGGGTAATCGCCGTTCTTGAATGGGTCGAGGAAACGGACTGGGGACGATCGTCGGCTGAGTCGGTTCTGACGATTGAATCGGAGACTTTGCACCAGAGGAACTTTCTAGCGGAGCCGACGTGACTTTGGGTGCCGTCACGCTGACCCCTTGAGCAGGCTTACCCGAAGATTTGGGCGAGAGGTCAACCAGTTCGATCGGTGTGGACGACGCACTCGATTTGACCGGAGCGACGCGCACCAAAAACCAGCGCCCCGATAGCAAAAACAATAAATGAACCGCTAACGAACCCGCCAGCACTGCCAGCCAAAAATTGGGAGAGTCCTGAGGTCGTCTCAGGCTACCAGAAAAGTCGGGGGACGATTGCATGGGGTGTCGCCGTACTAGAAAGTCAAATTCATTCTAGTCGCTGGCAAGGGGATGAGACGAGAATAAAAAACTGTACCCACTCATCTGCTAAGACGGCTTACGGTGATCGCCAGCGTAGGGATCGATCGAGAAGGTCAGCACCGTTTCATCCACCCCTTTAAGCTGTAGAGGACTGACTTTGGTGATCATTTCTTCGTCCAGGTAGTCAGCAACCGCAGCCGAAACGAGGATCGAGTCTGGTTCGGCGGCTTCCTGGATGCGAGAGGCAATATTCACACTGGGGCCGACTGCCGTATAGTCTGCGCGTTCTTCTCCTCCAAACATACCCACGACGGCCGTTCCCTGATGGATGCCACAGCGAAATTGGACTTTGCTGATCCCTTGGGTTTGCCAGCGATCGTTGAGTTCGTCGAGTGATCGATACATTTGGCGGGCAGCGGCGATCGCACGTCTCACCTGTTCATTAGGAGTCAATTCTTCGGGCGCTCCAAAGATGGCGAGAATCGCATCCCCCATAAATTTATCAACCGTGCCGCCATTGTCAAAGACAGCGCGAGTCATGCTGGCTAGATATTCATTGAGCAACTCAGCGACTCGGCGCGATCGCAGCGTATTTGACAACTGAGTAAAGCCAATGATGTCGCTAAATAAGACAGTAATCATCCGAGGTTCGGGGCGCAGATCGAGGGTGAGTTCTCCTTTGGCAGCCCGCTGTACCAGAGAAGGCGGCAAAAAGCGCTTTAGCACCGACTCGGTTAAGTAAGTATTGAGTTGAGCCACGCGCTGTTCGTTTTCTTTGAGGGCGAGGAGATTACGAACTTCGGCCAGCAGTTCTCGATCGTTAAACGGCTTTGACAGGTAGGCATCTGCACCTCGTTCGGCTCCCTCAATGCGCGTGTCTTCGTCGGCTTTGGCGGTGAGTAACACGATCGGCGTTCCTTTCAGGGTTTCATCGTCGCGGATCAGGCAAATCATATCCAGACCGGAGACGATCGGCATCATCAAGTCGGTGACGATCAAATGGGGGCGATGGGTCTGGGCTGCCTCAAAGCCTTCTGCCCCGTTGCGGGCTGTCCAGACGTGGTAGCCTTGCTGACGCAAAATCCCAGAAACGTAGGCGCGCAGATCGGTGTTGTCGTCCACGACTAGAATCTGTCGAAGAGTGGCATTTTCCAGCTTTTGAGGGGAGTCTGCTGGCTCAACAGGAGAGGGTTCAAAATCGTCAAGCAGTTCGATTTCCAAATCGGCGAGTTCGACGGAGGCGCGGCTGGCTTGCACTTCTACCTGGGTTTCGACAATTTGCTCGATCGGCAGGTGGTTCATCCCAATCTCAAGCCGGACTGCTACCGTGGTGCCTTCGCCGTAGGTTGATTGAACGGTAATCTCGCCATTGTGCAGTTCGACCAGTTCTTTGACCAGGGCCAGTCCTAATCCAGTGCCTTCATAGCTGCGATTGGCTGACCCCTCTGCCTGACGAAATCGCTCAAACAAAAATGGAATTTGATCAGGACGAATGCCAATCCCCGTATCAATGACTTGCAGGAGACAGTGGGTGCCATCGCATTTGAGGACGATTTGAATCTGCTTTCCGGCTGCCGTAAACTTCATGGCGTTAGACAGCAGATTATAGAGAACCTTGTCAAATTTTTCTAAGTCTAGATAAACCGGAGGGCACTCGCTCAGATCCGTCAGCAGAGTCAACCCTTTTTTCTCGCAGTAGGGACGAAAAGAATCGACGATCTGAGTAATAAATTTGACTAAATCACAGGGATGAAACCTGGGCTGCATTCGGCCTGCATCCAACCGCTGAAGGTCTAAAAGCTGATTGACCAATCGCAACAGCCGCCGAGAATTTCGCAGCGCGATCGTCGCCTGGTCATGGTTCAATCCCTGCTGTTGAGCGACGGCCGATTCGAGCGGGCCCACCATCAGCGTCAGGGGCGTTCTAAACTCGTGGGAGATATTTTGAAAGAACTCGGTTTTTTGGCGATCGAGCATCAACAACTGTTCGGCTTGCTGACGGGTTTTTTGATAAAGGCGAGACTGCTGAACGGCGATCGCAGCCTGAGCCGCCACCGATTGGGCGAGTTGAATCTCAGACGCTTTCCACTGTCTGGCGTATTGATTTTGTCGTAAAGAAATGCTGCCAATGATTTGACCGTCTGAGACCAGGGGTACCACGAGCAGCGCACGAGCGGGATTGCGAACAGTTGATTCGGCCAACATTTCCGGGTGTTGAGCCAGATCATTAAGCACCACAGGCTGCTGAGTAGCAATCAATTGTTGAAGAACCGGGTTGCCTTCGATCGGCACGTTTGACTGAGGAAAATGGCGTTGAGAAGAGTCAGCCGCCCCCAGATCCGTCCCTTTCCAGTCGGGATCGTGTAAGCCGACCAATTGGACAAATTCGGCATCCTCTGTCCACAGAGAAAGCGCGCAGCCATCCACATGAAGCGCCTGCCCCAACTGCTGGGTAATCGCCGCAAAAATCTCTTGGGGATCAAGACTAGAGCGAATCGCCGAAGTAATCGTATTGATCAGCGCCTCTCGTTTGGCCAGCGCCCGGACTTGCTCATAGGCATGGGCTTGAGACAGGGCCAGCGCCGCTTGGTCAGCCACCATACTAATGAGTTCGACTTCATCTTGTTGCCACTGGCGATCTTCGCCACACTGATGCAGCGCCAAAACCGCCATGAGTTCTTGCTGACAGATCAAAGGCACGATCAAGCTCGATCGAATCCCCGAATCCTGATAAGCTTGCCGACGCTGAAAATCGGTCTGAATCTGCTCGTCCGCCGTCGCGTCTTGAACCACCGCCACCCGATCGAGGTGCCAAACCGTTTGAGACAGATCAGGGCGCACGGCTTGAGTGAGATTTAATTCAAGATTTTCTTTCCAATAGACAAATCCTTCATCTTCCATCTGTCCAGCTTGAAACGGTCGGAGCACCCCACAGCTTACCTCAAACATTTGCCCAACCGTTTCGACGATCGTCTGCAAAATTTGTCGGTAGCTGAGGGCACTGCGAATCGTATTCGTCACCGCATTGAGCAAAGATTCTTGACGCAGAGTGCGCCGTAGTTCTTGAGTTCTGGCTTTGAGGACGTTGTGGGTATCAGCAGCCTGACGGACAACTCCCTTCAGTTCCTCATCATTCCAGGGTTTGGTGACATATTTAAAGACTTTGCCAGAGTTGATGGCTTCGACGAGATCTTCAACGTCGGTGTAGCCTGTGAGAATAATCCGAATAATGTCAGGATACTGAGTAGCCGTCAAGCTGAGAAACTCAGTTCCACTCATCAATGGCATCCGCTGGTCAGAGATAATGACTGCCACGTCGCCTTCGTTCGCCAAAATGTCTAGTGCAACCGGGCCGTTTTCTGCCCGCAACACCGTAAACTCGCGATGAAAGGTGCGATACAGCAGGTCTAAGTTGTCTGGTTCATCATCGACAACGAGCAGTTTTTGTTTTGTGACACGCGATTTCATGCAACACGCTCCTGCTGCGCCAGATGGCTCAATCCTGTTTGAGAAGGCTGGCAAACCAAAGACTGCCCGACTACTCTACTGATTTTGCGTCTCTCGGTGGCCGACATGGTGATTTTACTGATGGTCGGTTTGGCGATCGTAGCACCCCAAAAAATGGCTCTCCAACAGTGAATTAACTCAAGGGCAACTCGCAGGTTTGGGCCAGGCGTGTCTGGTTGCAGTCTCGCCATCAAGCCCGTTTTATAAGCAATAGCCTCTAATACCAGAAGATCCAAGATAATCCACCAACCCAATCCTATCTACTCAAATTGCCCTCAACGAAATGCGTTCTAACGCAGACTAACAAACTTATGTGATCGAGATCGCACCCTGCTCGCTTTTTGATCACTGCACAAGTCAGCTCGTTTCGCGTCAGCATCGATACATGCACCTATAAGAGTATCTCCGCTTAACGTTATTACTGACTAGAGAAATTTGGTCAATTTTAGATTGGGCGAGACGGCGATGAGGAAGAGCAGCAGGGTAACCCAAGAAAACGCTGTGAATAGTGGATGAGGAAAAAATATTAATCGTTTGTACGCTAGGGGTATCATTAAGTTTATGATGTTGCCGAGTTGTGAGTGAGGTGAGGAATGTTCTGAAGTATTTGCACTTTTCTAAACTCTACACACATTGAAAGTTTCTGGTGATTCTTTGTGATTGCCCTCCATATCTTTTACACATCTTTTGCCCTGAGTTTTGACTATGCGATGTCCTTTTTGTCAGCATCCCGATAACCGAGTTCTTGAGTCTCGATCGGCAGAGGCGGGCCAAAGTGTCCGGCGGCGGCGAGAATGTCTCAAATGTGGGCATCGTTTTACCACCTATGAGCGGATTGAGTTTGTGCCAGTGATTGTGCTCAAGCGAAATGGGGAACGAGCGTCATTCGATCGCTCCAGGCTGCTTCGAGAGTTGGTGAGAGCCTGTGAAAAGACGCAGATTGAGGAACGGCAGATTGAAACCGTGGTCGATGAGATCGAGGCCGAACTGCAACAGCGCATCCTGCGAGAGGTTTCTAGTGCCGAAATTACTCGACTGGCGCTGCAACAGTTGCGAGAGTTGAGTGAAATTGCCTACATTCGATATGCCTCGATCTACTGCCAGTTTGACGGAATTCAGGATTTTGTGGGGGCGATCGAAGCGTTGCCTGATCGAGTTGAACCTGTGAAAGAGCAATCTGCGTCTAATGATGCGATCGAGTCGTTACCAGAGATTGATTCGGTCACTCGGTAAAAAAGTCTAGATTTGAGCCAGAAGGTAGTCCTTTAGATTTATTTCCCATCCTTTTTAAGTGAATTCGATGATCATCCTTCGCTACGGTTGCCAATCCGGGCAGCCCCCTAAATCCCCCACAAGTGAGGGACTTTGAACGAGAAATATTGTCTCAAAGTCCCCCAAAATTGGGGGGTTGGGGGGCAGAAGCGCTGAGCAACGAAGCGAGAGAACTCCAGCAAATTCCCGTCCTTTTTAGCATTCGCTTCTTGCATAGCAAACGATACAAATTTTCTCTCTTGGGTCGAGTAAGATAGTTGGGTCTTCTTGATACGCTATGAAAATCACTTAGGGCACAGGCTCTGGCTTGTCAGTCCAGACTGAATTTATGTCTCAACCCACTCTTTTTAGCCAAATTGAGACAACGCTCCAGAGAGAGACGATCGGGCAGATCCGCGTCGGTCACCATCTCTTATCCATTGGCTCAGAACATGGTGCGCTGCTTGGCACTGCTGAAGAACAATCTTTGATCGCCGCCCCTCAGCCAACGCCACTCGTGCAGGTGCCGCGTGCTTTTGTAGGGCTGTTGGGTCGGCAGACGGAAATTGAATCCGCGATCGCTGCTCTGCAAGCTCATCAGACGGTGGAATTTTATGGAGAATCAGGAGTCGGCAAAACGGCCCTGTTACGCCATCTGTCTCATCATCCCCAGGTCACGACTTCTCACGCCGACGGCATTCTCTATCTCCAGGGGCACCCTGCGATCGGCGATCGCCTGCAATCTCTATTTGACACGTTCTACAACTGCCCTACGGTTAAGCCCGCAGCCGATATTCGTCAGGCCCTCCAGGACAAAGAGGTGCTTGTTTTAGTAGACGACCCTCAACTCAGCGCTGACCATCTGCAACAACTTATGGCAGTCTTGCCCAACAGCACCTTTGTGATCGCGTCTCAGACTCGGCGATTTTGGGGAGAAGGCCGGGCGATCGCTTTAGAAGGACTGTCGTTAGAAGAAAGTTTGGTGCTGATAGAGCGAGAATTGGGGCGACCGATTCCACCCGAAAATTTTGAGACAGCCAAATCAATCTGGCATCTCCTCAAAGGACATCCTCAGCGACTGTTGCAGGTAGCCGCCTTGATTCGAGAAGACAAAGTTGCCTTTGTACAGGTGTTGGATCATTTGCAAGAAGGGGCAGAGCGATCGCTGACTCGAATGATTTTGTCAGCTTTGCCCAAAACTCAACGCTGGATCGTGGCGGCTCTGGTAGCGATCGGAGACGTGGGATTATTATCTGAGCAAATAGCTGCTATCACTGGGCCGCCCAATCCGCAGGCAAGTTTGCAGGCTTTGTTGCAGCGTCATTTGATTCAGATGAATGGCTACCGCTACTGTCTGTCGTCTAGTCTGAGGACAATTTTGCAAGACGACTTTAACCCGACTCCCTGGATGGAGCGGACGCTAACCTATCTGATTCCCTGGGCAGAGCGACACCAATCTCTCATAGAAGCGCTGTTGACGGAGCGTGAAATTATTTTACTCACTTTGCAGTGGGCGATCGAGAAGGAGCGTCATCTAGAAGCGCTGAAACTGGTGCGATCGATCGAGGGCGCTCTGGCGCTTGGCAAGCAGTGGGAAACCTGGAGGCGAGTTCTCCATTGGGGCTTGCAGGCTGCCTGGGCTTTAGAAGATCCAGCGGCGGAGGCGTGGGCGCTTCATCAATTGGGGACGCTGGCACTCTGTCAAGAAGATGTGACGACGGCCTATGATGGTTTGTCTCAAGCGCTGGCGCTGCGATCGACAATTGACGATCCGATCGGTTTGATGGTTACCCAACACAATCAAGAGCATCTCAAAGCGACGACTCTACCAACTGGACGCTCTCAATTTTTGATCTTTGGGAGTCAAGTCAGAGTTTATGTAGCGTTGGGCATCATTGCTTCAATCGTGTTTGGCATTTCGGGGCTGGTAGGAGTGGCGATCGCTAACCGACTGGGACAGCCCTCTGTAGAAACAACCGTCACGCCTAATCAAATTCGATAGATCGCAAATAACGTATTGTTCCGTCAGTTCGACAAAGTTTTTTTGCTTCGTTGCTCAAATCTTCTTCTCCCCAGACCGCCAGTTATGGAAGACTTTGAGACAAGATTTTCGGTTTAATATCTCTCACTGATGGGGATTTAAGGGGATAACCTGAATCTGCAACCGACGTAAGTCACTTCTGTCGAGCTGGCGTTAACTAGCTATTCACAAGTGGCGGCAAAGGCTGGAGTCTTCAAGCCAAGATACTGTTGCCAAAATGGAGTCGATGTCATCTCTTGAGCGGCGTTCTTCCAATCTGTACTGGCCGTTGACCATCTTTGACGACCCTGGGCAGCAACTTGAAACCATCTTGTTAACAGCTTTACACCCGCCAACTTGTCTATTTCATCTTGATTTGCATAAGTCCGACTAAGCTTTAAGATATTGACGTGAAAGACATCAGGTTCAGACTTTGTAATCAGATCTGGCCCTTTTAGATAATCTTCAAACGCTTGAATTAACATCTGGGACCGATCGTAATCAGGTTTCGTCAACGCAAGAATGATTTCTTTGGTAAAGTTGCTGACTGTGTAGGTGTAGCTTGGCGCAAAGTGAATGGCATATGTGATCAAGTCATTGCGGAAATAGTAGTAGGTTTCCCAATTCAAATTTTTAGCAGAAGCCGGAAGATGCCACACTGCCATTGAGGGAAAAGTGACGATCGGTACCCCCAACGCTCTCTTAGCTCTCATACAAAACTCTACATCGTCCAGCTTAATAAAAAGTGGCAGCGGCAACTTCAGCTTGTCAACGATCGCTTTAGAAAAAGAGCAAAACCAAAATCCTCCATAGTCTGCATCTTCTTCAATTAGTAGGCGATTGAGAGAAGCAGGCGATCGCAGATCGATATTATGGTTGAGAGGCGTTAGAGAACCCGAAGCACCCTTCGTTTTGGGACTTTCATTGTAGGTTGCTCCGGCTTCATATAACATATGCTTTTTGTTTAAGTTGAGTAAGCCACCTGCAACAATAAACTCGGCTTTTGCATATCCATGTAACGCAAATAGTCTATAAATACTGCCGCTTTCTAACTCGATGTCATCATCCATTAATAGAAAGTGAGAGTAGCTGCCTTCTTCTAACGCTTCAACTAACCCTCTTGTAAAACCACCGCTGCCGCCTGCATTTTTATTAGGAACTAGCTTTAGTTTGGGATCTCCAAAATTGCTTTTATCTAGCGTCTGACCGTTATCTACTACAAATACTTTAAAGTTCTGCTCTTGCAGTGATTTGTCTTGCAGAATATTATTTAGCGTGTTTTTGATATACTCTTCTTTCTTGAAGGTACAGATCACGATTCCAAGAGACACTTCTCTTAATTTTGGCTCATCCGTTGCGATCCAGCCCTCTGCAAAGATGCCTCGATCGCTCAAACAAGTGATTTCAAAGTAGATTCTGCCTGCGCTTTCGTTCTGAAGGAGTTCGATCGGTTGCAGTTTAATCGGATCAGAAAGCTGGCACTGCTTAAATGTTTCCTGAAAGATAGTTTCTTTTGCATCTGTTCCGTTAACCTCACGGTAAAGAGAAACCTGAAAATCTCCTTCTAGTTTTAGTGTGTAATAGATAGAGCGGAGTGTTGTATATTTAACGTAGTATTTTTCATAAAAAGAATTGAAGTAGGAGCTTGAAGAAACGGTTCCTCCCTGCCTGAGTACAACTTGGCTTTCTTCTTGATCAGCGATCGAAGCCGCTTGATTCCATTGAAGATATAAGTCAGAAGTATTGGCTAATCTAGGAAACTTTATTACACTGATAATGTTCATAACAATCTACCTGACGTTCTCCGTAAGTCAATCTCTTTCACCTGTCTATTAACGTTAGGAAAGAGTAATCGAAATAGACTCATTCCTTCGACTGATTTGGCTTGGTCAAGGCGTTTTGGTGAAACAGGTTGAGATATTTTAAGAAAGTAAGTTTAAGAAAGTAAGGGCGATTGTGACAGTAGCTCAATTAAGTCAGGCATTTGCTCAATGATGAAATGGGCCCCTGCCGATCGCAGCATTGAAGCACGACTACTACGTTCACTTTGGTTGATGTGCGTCCCGCCAATATAGCCAACGACTTGTGGAATTTTAGCCGCCACCGCAGACTTTACTCCGCTGATTGAGTCTTCAACCGCTACACAGTGCGAAATGTCAGCATTCAAAGCCTTTACCGCATAGAGATAGATGTCTGGCAAGGGCTTGGGTCGTCGGGTAGAGAGAGAATCATGAGCGCTAAAGATGCGATCGTCTGGAAAATAAGCAGTCAACTCAGAAGCCGCCAGACAAGCACTCAATCGCCGCAGACTACTATTACTCACCAGGGCAAATTCAATAGTTTGATCGCGCAGATCAGACAACACCTGGGGCGTTCCTGGGGTAGCTCTCGCTTCTATTGTCAGGTGATCGATCGCTCGGTTTTCTTCTTCGATGACAAGTCGCTCCAGATCAGTTTCAGTGAGTGCAGTGGGTGTGTCTGCGTAGAGTAGCGCCAAAATGTCTCGATAAGGCTTGCCCGCAAAAAGTTTGACAAACTCTGGCAGATCATAAAACTTTGCGCCAGAAAACGCTTGAGCTACCTCAGTCGTTAGCTGCCAGGCACTCTTAAGCGCAATGATTTCGCTATCGACAACCGTGCCATCGTGGTCAAACAGCACCACTTTATGCGGCTGAAATGATTGCATCCTGTAAACGCTCCTCACTGTAGTATTTGAGTGTTGCTAACAATCCATGAGCCTGAAGATCTTGCAGGGCCTGATCACAGTCGCGATCGAGCGCCTCTGTGCATTGATCCGGTGTTAATCCAACAATTTGACTGAACGCTGCGCCTGACCGAATGGCAGTTAGTACCTCTAGTTTGTCCTCAACAGCATAGTCCTTACCCGACTCGATCGCGCGCTCTTTAACGACAAGCATCCAGGCAGCGATCGGGAGAATCAGACGCTTTAAGTTAACGGTCTGGCTGTGGGCATCTTGCAGGATCGGAACAATGTATTTGCCTAGTTTTCTGGAGGTTTCTGCTGAGATGCGCTCGATCGTATCGGGGAGTGCTTCGTTACTAAATCTAAGTAGCACTTGTTCCTTGTACTGTTCGCACATCTGATGAGGTACGGGGGTAGCGGCGGCGATGTCGTCCATTAAAAGTTGAGTAAATAAGCGAAATTCTGGTAGTCTAACCGCCTCATGGACATACTCAATCCCGGCTCTGACCGCTAGACAAGCAATAAAGGAGTGTACAGCATTCAAAAACCTCGACTTCATATACAAAAAGGGCGTAATGTCGTCGGTCATGATCACCCCCGTGTCTTCCCAAGTGGGACGATCGCCTTTGAACTTGTCTTCTACCACAAATTGCCAAAAGGGTTCTGTGACGATCGAGGCGCGATCGCTAACTTGCAGCAGTCGGCGAGGATAGTCTGCGTGAGACTCATGCGCTTGAGGCACAATTCTATCGACAACGGTGTTGGGAAAGGTTGCTCGCTCACGAATGTAGGCGGCAAGTTGAGGATCAATCCGATCAGCATAGGTCAACACAGCCTGTTGTAGAATTTCGCCATTTCTGGGCAGGTTGTCACAAGACAATGTGGTGAATGGAGCAATTCCTTGATCACGGCGGCGACGGAGAGCTTCGACAATAAAGCCAATCGCGGTAGTAGGTGTGGAAGGGTTGTTGAGATCATGCACGATCGCGGTCTGAGTTGTATCGAGATGAAACCGCGAATCTAGACAATAGCCTGCCTGGGTGATAGTCAGCGTCACGAGATGTACCGCAGGCGACTCCATCAAATTTAGAATGTAGTCCTGGTCTTTTGTCCCATCAACAATTTGATTAATCGAGCCAATCACCTCTGCTGACTCATAATTTTCGTCACAACAATGGCGCTCGATCAAACTGTAGAGAAAGTTTTGGGGTTGTAGGGTTGCGATCGTGCGACGGCTCTTGAGACTCACTCCACAGATACCCCATCGTTGGTCTTGAAACCGCTTTTGGATCAAATAGTGATGAATGATCCGGGCAAGGTGTCCTCTAAAAAAGCGACCAGGGCCAAAATGGACAACGCCCGTACTCAGTGCTCTGCGATTGTAGGGAGACTGCTGATCCCATAAGTCAGTGAGCGTATTGAGCGAATTCTCTGAATGTCTAAAGCGAGTAACTGGCGAAAGGTAAGTGTTCATAACATTCTTTACAAGGCAGGTATCAACTGTGAGAGGTCGTGTCAAGGAGAGCGTTAAACTCTTTTGAAACACTGCCGCTTAATTGGCTGTCGGAGGACTGGAAGAGTCAGCGATCGCGGTCAATGTTTTTTGAGGTTGTCTAGAAAGCAGTGAATTCTCTCGATCAAGCGGGGTGAGCAGTTACAATCCAAAATGACTTGATAACCAGCGTGGATTAAATCCTTGCAATTAGATGCTGAAATACTTTCAGAATGATCGATTGAGTCTAAGCATCCGCAGAAGACGACTTCAAATGTCTGGCTAATTTCACAGTTTGTTATTTACATTCCTTGCTAATTACTTTCCTCGACAACTTAATTGAGTCTTCTTATGGTATTGACGATCAATTACCTCTGCTATCTACCGTTAGTCAAATCTATAAGGTTTAACAAATGAATCTTCTATACCAAGCTCTGTTACACATCGAGTTTGAAGTAGTTTTCATCAATCTAGATTGGTTAAATTCTTTCTACAGAAAGTTGACTCAATTTCTATAAAATTCTTCAGAGTAGATAGCCGTTAAACTCTAGAAATCGGCTTAATTGCCACCCATGCCAGCACAATAAAGCTTCAGCGAAATAAAGAGGTCTACCATCTGACTGAGTAGCTGTCTGGTTGTCCTCCCTCGTTTGTCAGAGGAGAGAAACCACAAAAACCTCTAAGCTGATCCTTAATGCATTAAAAACGCTAGATCCTCCTAAAAAGGGAGGAACCGAACCAAAGTTAACCTTTTTGATGCAAAGTTCCCCTTAAGAAGGAGAATTTAGGGAGGTCGAAATTCGGCAATCAATGAAACAATCTCAATTTTCAATCACTGACTCTACAAAAGTGAATTTTGTTAACGTCAGTTCAATGAACGCTTCGCTTCGCTTTTAGATCCAGGCACGCCCCCTAAATCCCCCACGAGTGAGGGACTTTGAACCAGAATTCCTCTCTGA